>JAQUAC010000297.1 GCA_028687415.1 Acidocella sp.
GGCATACCGCAGGATGCCACCGGTTTCGGCGGCATCTTCTCAATCTCCACCAAGCACATACGGCAATTGCCCGCGATGGAGAGGCGCTCGTGATAGCAGAACCGGGGAATTTCGACGCCAGCGGCCTCTGCCGCCTGTATCACGGTCGAACCGTTGGGAACCTCGACCTCGATACCGTCAATGGTGACTTTTGCCATGGTTTACTCCGCCGCCTGCGCCACTTGCTGCGGCGGCTGATAATCAGTTGCCCGCGCCTCGACCGTGGGGCGAAAGGCGCGCATCATGCCCTGAATTGGCCAGGAAGATGCTTCACCGAACGCGCAGATCGTATGGCCGGCCACCTGGGTGGTGACCTGCTCTAGCAGGTGGATGTCGGCCAGCGTCGCCTTGTTCTGCACGATGCGGTCCATTTGGCGCATCATCCAGCCGGTGCCCTCGCGGCACGGCGTGCACTGCCCGCAGCTCTCATGCTTAAAGAACTTGGACAAGCGCCAGATCGCCTTCACCACATCCACCGACTTATCCATGACGATGATGGCGCCCGAGCCCATACCGCTCTTCACTGCCGCAAGTGAATCAAAATCCATCAGCTGCGTGTCACACATTTCCTTGTTCAGGATCGGCATGGACGCGCCACCGGGGATGATCGCCTGCAGGTTATCCCAGCCGCCGCGCACGCCACCAGCATGCTTCTCGATCAGCTCTTTCAGCGGAATACCAAGCTCTTCCTCAACATTGCACGGCCGGTTCACGTGGCCAGAAATGCAAAAAATCTTGGTGCCGGAATTCTTTGGGCGCCCCAACCCCGCGAACCACGCAGCACCACGGCGCATGATCGTACCCACGCCAGCAATGGTCTCGACATTATTCACGGTGGTCGGGCAACCATACAGGCCCATCGCCGCCGGGAAGGGGGGCTTCATCCGCGGCATGCCCTTTTTGCCTTCAAGGCTTTCAAGCAGCGCCGATTCCTCACCGCAAATATAAGCCCCGGCGCCACGATGCAGCACGAGGTCAAAATCCCACCCGCCATTCGCCGCATTTTTGCCCAGAAGACCGGCTTCATAGGCTTCGTCGATAGCAGCCTGGAGACGCTGCGCTTCGTTGTAATATTCACCGCGGATATAAATGAACGCCGTATGAGCACCCATGGCAAAACCAGCGATCAGCGCGCCTTCAATCAGCTTCTGCGGTTCGTGACGCATGATGTCACGGTCTTTGCAGGTGCCCGGCTCGCTCTCATCCGCATTGATAACAAGATAGCTCGGGCGGCCATCACTCTGCTTAGGCATGAAGGACCACTTCATGCCCGTGGGAAAGCCCGCCCCGCCACGGCCGCGCATGCCGGAGGATTTCATTTCCTCGATCAGGGCATCACGGCCACGCGCGATGATCTCAGCCGTTCCATCCCAATCGCCACGCGCCCGCGCGCCCGCAAGGCGCCAATCCTGCTGGCCGTAGAGATTTTTGTAGATTCTATCTGAATCGTTCAGCATGGCTATTCCGCCGCCCCCGTTGTTGGCAGCAGGGTTGTCTGGTCCGTCACCGGTGCCGAAGCCTGACGGCCAATCGTCGAACCGGCCGGCGGCAGAGGCTCACCCGCTTTCAGTTTATTCAGCAACGCCTCAGTGCGTTCGCCATCCATGTCCTCGTAATAATCATCGTTGATCTGCAGAATGGGGGAATTCACGCACGCCCCCAGGCATTCAACTTCCGTCATCGTGAACAGGCCATCGGCACTGGTATGTCCAAAATTCTCAATGCCACTGGCCTTCTTGCAGGCCGCGACAACATCATCAGATCCACGCAGCCAGCACGGCGTTGTCGTGCATACCTGCAAATGGTATTTGCCGACGGGCTTGGTGTTAAACATCGTATAGAAAGTCACGATTTCGTAGACGCGGATCGGCGCAACACCAAGTCGCTTGGCAATCACATCCATCGCCACTCGCGGCACCCAGGCCGAACCTGTCTCACGGGCCATCTGCCGCTGAGCGATATCGAGCAGCGTCTTCACTGCGCTGACCTGCCTGCCTTCCGGATAATGCGAGATCGCCTTGGCAACCGCCGCTTCCGCAATCGCGTCAAACGCGAAGTCTTTTGGCTCTACCTGCGTATTCACCGATCGATCTCACCAAAAACAATATCCAGTGACCCTAAAATCGCCACCATGTCAGCTAACATATGCCCTTTTGTCAGCGTCTCCGTCGCCTGCAAATGCGCGAACCCTGTCGCGCGAATTTTGCACCGATACGGACGGCTCGTTCCATCCGCGACCAAGTACACGCCAAACTCACCCTTCGGCGCTTCAACCGCCGTATAGGTCGCACCAGCCGGAACGTGATAGCCTTCAGTGTAGAGCTTGAAGTGATGGATCAACGCTTCCATCGAGTGCTTCATCTCTGCTCGCGTCGGCGGGGCGAACTTGCGGTCCTGAATTTTAATCGGCCCCGGCTGCATTTTCGCCAGGCACTGCTTGATGATCTTCACGCTCTCCCGCATCTCGGCCATACGCACGAGGTAGCGGTCGTAGCAGTCACCATGACGACCGACAGGAACGTCGAACTCAACTTCGGCATATTTATCGTAAGGCTGCGAACGGCGCAGATCCCACGCCACGCCGGAAGCACGAAGGCATGGGCCAGAGAACCCCCAAGCCAAAGCATCTTCAGCGGAAATCACCCCAATATCGACAACGCGTTGCTTCCAGATGCGATTGCCGGTCAGCAAGTTCTCGATCTCATCGATAAACTTCGGAAACGTTTCGGCCCAGGCACCGATTTCTTCGGCCAGCCCGGCTGGAAGATCCTTCGCCACACCACCGGGGCGGAAGTAATTCGCATGGAAGCGCGAACCGGACGCAGCCTCATAAAACTGCAACAGCTTCTCGCGCTCCTCATACCCCCAAAGCCCCGGCGTCAGCGCTCCGCAATCTAGAGCATAATGCGCAAGGCTAAGGATATGATTAAGAACACGGGTAATTTCCGCGAACATCACGCGAATCCACTGGGCACGGTCTGGTGCAGTTATGCCCAGCAGCTTCTCGGTCGCGAGCGCGAAGGCATGCTCGCAGCCCATTGGCGACACATAGTCCAACCGGTCGAAATACGGCAGGGCCTGCAGATAGCTCTTATATTCGATGAGCTTTTCTGTACCGCGGTGCAGCAGCCCGATATGCGGGTCCGCACGCTCGATAACCTCACCATCCATCTCCAAAATCAGTCGCAGCACACCGTGCGCGGACGGATGCTGCGGACCGAAATTGATCGTATGGCTATCGACTTCAAACATCTTCGTGGCCAGCGCCGGCACGTCACTCATCGACGGTCTCCACGGGCTTTTTCATCGCCGGGCAAGGTCGTCATGCCTTCCCAGGGCGACAAGAAATCAAAATTACGAAATTCTTGAGTGAGCTTGACCTTGTCATAGACAACAGCCTTAAGCTCATCATCATAATGAACCTCGACATAACCAGTGAGCGGAAAATCCTTGCGCAAAGGATGCCCCTCGAAACCATAATCGGTCAAAATCCGGC
>JAQUAC010000022.1 GCA_028687415.1 Acidocella sp.
ATACTCGGCCGCGAGCGGTAGGGGCATGGCGCGCGGCCAGTCGCGGACGATCTGGGGGCGGTCAGCCATCTCTGCCACCACTCTTTGCCGCCCTTACAACCGCTTCAACGACGCCCATAGTCGCCTTGATTCCATCCATGCGGCCCCGGGAGTACATTTCCCGACCATGCATGAGCGCGATGAAGGCGGTCACCCCAAGCAGACACCAGAACATTACGTTATCCACAATCACCGCCCTCCTTTTCCCAGCAACCATTGGCGACCTCCTCCCGCGCGGCGGGCTGGTGAATATCTGGCTGGACGGCCGGGCTGCCCAGCCATTCGAGTTCTCGGTCGCGCCACTCAAGCAGCTCGATCTTGGCGTGACCGATGACGCCGCTGCGGGGTGTGCCGGTAAACTCTTCGACGGCCTCTGGCGTCATGATGGCGAGCTGTGCGCGGCTGCGCAGCACCTGCCGGATGTGCAGCGTACCGGCGGCGATATCGCGGCGCAGGGAAGGGCAGTGCTGCATGCTGATGGCCGCGCATTGCCGGTGCAGCATCGGCTCTACCTGCAAGACGGCCGGGCCCTCGGCACCGTGCGGCTGGACCCGCGCATGCGAGAGCGAGACCCGCGTGGTGTTGCGCAGGGGCCGGGCGCACAGGTCGCACAGGCTGAGGGAGATCACCTCCCGCTGGCGGACCATGTGCGGCTTGCCGAATACCGGCTTGCCCTGGCCGCGCCGCGAAGCCTGGCACAGTGCTGTCAGGCCGTTGGCATATTGGCAGGCAGCCACATGCATGCCCTCTTCCGCGCTCCATAACGTGGCGTAGGGCACTGGCACGTTGCCCCAGTAGAGCGCGCGGCGGCTCATGCGCGCACCTCATCAATGTTGCGCCGCTCGACGGTGAATGTGAGCGCCACCACCCAGGGGTTGGCTTCCCAGGTGCCGGGGCCGTTGATGCCGTTCCACAGCAGCGCGTATGCTTCTTGCGGCGTTGCTGCGCTAAGCTCTTCCACCGCTCCCCATTTTTCCCAGCGCAGCATCCCACCGCCAATGCGCTTGATGCCCTCGGCAATGGCATCATCGCGGCTGATATCCTGCAACCGCTGCACGCGCACATCGGTGACGGTGAGGACGGTGCGTGAGAGTTCACGCGGCATGAACCGGCCGAGCCGCTTGTACCAGCCTTGCCGACCCTGATTTGCAACCGAGCGGCCAAGGTAATATCCGACTTTGGGTTCATCAAACTGCACAGGAAATTTGTGCGACACGAACTCCCATTTTTGCTTTCCGCCCGCTGTCAGTTCGCCCACCACTGGCCACCAGTGGCCGTACTGGAAATAGCTTTCGCGCACCCAGAGGAGGTCGCCACGCTGGTACGGAGCATCAAAAGAAACTCCGCACGTCTGATGCCACATACCGACAGTTTCAGGGACCGCAACGCGGATGCCATTCACGATCTTAAAGCACCCACCTCCACCATTTACAGTTGGCTCCCATCCACCCATGTCCTTACGTTCGTAAAAAGTTCCGCCTGACGATGTTCGAGTAGGGAACTTCAGGATTCTCCGTGTCTGTGTCTTGCCGGTGCCGGGCCGCTCGACCTCGCGCTCGATCGCAGCCGCCATCGGGTCGGTGAAAGAGATGGGGCGGTCAGCCATGGGCCGATCCTAACGGGCATGCGGTGAAATGTTCAGCGGTGACGCCAACAAAGAACGCGACGGTGACCAGTACGGCGATGACGGCGAGGACCGCGAAAAGCTTGTTGTGATCGCCGGGCGGTTGGCTGCCGCCGCTCATGTTGAAGCTGAGGATGCTCATGCCGGTTCTCCTTCACCGCAGGCGCGCGGCGGGAGTGCGCCGATGTCGCGCAAGCGATCAACCTGGCGGGCTGCTTCGTTGACCATAGCGTAAGATTCGGCCTTGGCGCTCGGGCTTGTCGAAACTACCGAGCGGCACGCCTCTATGCGACCATCCATGTCAGCTCCGCCGGCGAGATCAATCGCCATCTGGATTTGGACTGCTGCCTCAAGAACCTGGTCGTCTAGGGGATTACTCAGGGGGTCACTCATTGCCCGCCTCCGGATTTTTTGTCTCTTTGCGATTTCCGTCCGTCTGTACTTCGACGATGGCTTTTTCAATCCATCGCTGCATTGATCGGAGTGTTTTTAGATCGGCGAGTTCTTCGTGTAGGATATCGCCTCCGCAAAACCGCCTTATTGAGAACATCCATAAATCACGTTTATTGATGCTTTCGAAACGTTCCAGACCAAAGGCCAAAGGGCTATCACTAAAGCGCGAAGTGCCGCCGCTTGTGATTGTCTTGCTCATGCGAGCCTCCGGGCGAAGGTTTTGCCCTTCGGCGTGAGGTTGAGGAGGACGGAGCGTTTGTCGGCCTTGTCCGGGTCGCGGCGCAGCCAGCCCTCGGCCTGGAGCCGGTCTGCGGCGCGGGTGATGGAGGGTTTGTTGATACCCAGCGCCTCGGCGAGGCCGCGCACGGTCTGAGTGCCCTTGGCGCATTCCAGCAGCACGGAGAGCGCGCGGACGCTTAGGTCATCGTTCTGGGTTTTGCGTAGATGCAGCAGTGCATCGGAGAAAAGGATCGAGCCTGACATGGGATTCCTTAATGGATGGATTTAGGGGTGGGGCTGGAAAGCATGGACTGCTGGCGCAGATAGGCGCGCAGTTGCTTTATGGCGGTGTTGTTGGCGGCGTTTTTCTCCGCTTCCAGGCGGTCAGTCGACCAATCCGTGTCTCCCTCCAGCAGTATCTCTGCCGCAGCAACGGCGCTGGCCCTGGTCGCAAGGCCAGCATAGACGGCGTAGCCAGACGAGAGATGGTCGATGACCCAGAAGCCGTCCGAGAGCTTCCGGACGCCGAGGCCACCCTTAACCCACCCGGTGACCGACAGGGCGCGCGGCGGCTTGTTGGGGGCATCCCGGACGGTGATGCTGTACTCGCAGAGTTCAAAGCCGAGTTTCTTCATGGGGCGTTCCTTGCGTCGTCGCGCCAGATCCAACCACGGTTCATCGAGAGCAGGGTGATGGCGCCGGCGGCGCGCAGATCGGCCAGCAGCCGGTCGGTTGCGCGCCAGGCGTTGAGGGGCGCCAGCATGGGGTCGAACTCGGCGAACCAGAGCTTCACCTCGGAGCGGGTGAAGTAGGGGTGAACCCGCATGCGATCCTTCACGGCCTCGATGGCCTCCGGGGAAGGGCGGATGGCTTTGCATGGCGCTCTCATTCCTGCGCGATCCGGTCGGCTAGGAGTTTTTCCAGGTGGTCGATCCGCGCGGCGGCTTCCGCCGGCAGGGAGAGCTCGTGGCGCAGCATACGGACATGGTGCTGCGCCCGGGCGTAGAGGCCGGTGATTTGGACCGTCTCGTCGTGGGTCAGCAGATCCTGCGCGTGGCGATATGCGGACAGCAGCGCGCTGGCGCAGGCCTCGGCGTTATCCAGGCGTTGCTCTGTGAGGGTGCGGTCAAGGCGCTGGATGCTCTGACGGAGGACGGCACGATTCAAATCGGGCCCGGCCGCCGTGTGCTGGAGGTACAGGTCTGATGGCGCGTATCCGGAGCGTGCATCCAGGGCTTTGCACAGACGAGGAGTACATGGAGATGAGCATAGCGGCGAAAGCAGCGTGGCCCCTCTTGTGGACCGTAGCCGACGATCGCGGGGTATTCGATTGGAAGCCAAAAGGAATAAAGGCCGCAATTCTCCCAGCGGATAACGTCGATATGGCCGCCATCATGGAGGAGTGGAAAGCGCTTGGCGTTATCCGTCTTGTGGAGATTGATGGGAAGCCATGCGGCTTGGTGAAGAACTTTTCCCGGTTCCAGTCCCCAAAATTCCCGACTTATCGGTACGAATTGACGGAGGACATGATTAAGTTCGTAGGATGGAAGCCCAAGAAAACAGGGAAAGATGCCGGAGCGGAAAATTCTGAAAACGCCGAATGCCAACGGCGCGAAACTACCCCAGGACTACCCCAGGACTACGGTAGTGCTGGGGTAGTCCTACCCCCTGGAGAGGAGAGGATAGGAGAGGAAGAAGAAGAGAGTTCACTTCGTTCACTCTCTTGGCGCATGGCGGCGGCAGAGCCCGCACAAGCTGCCCAGCAGCAGCGCATGGCGGTGCGCAACCAGTACGCGGGCTGGGATGTGGCCGATCACATGGCCCTGGCGGATTGGGACGCGGCCGAGGCCAGCGGGGAGTGGCGCAGCCGCGATGCGCGCCGCAACGCGCTGCCGGTGGCGGAGCGCCGCGCGGATCTGTTGGACACGATCCAGCGCCGCTCACCACGTGCAGCACGCCACATTGCCGACCGGGAAGTGGCCGAGCAGGTGGCGGTGTGACGCGCCTGTCAGTGCGAGAGCGGCTTGACGGTCAGCTCGTAACCCAGCGCACGGGTGGTGGCCACCAGCGTGGCAAGAGTTGGGTTGCCGGTAGCGGACAGCGAGGCGTAGAGCGCCTCGCGCGTCACGCCAGTGGCCTTAGCGATCTTACTCATCCCGCGCGCCCGCGCCACGGTGCCGAGAGCCTTTGCGATAAAGGCCGGATCGCCGTCGCTGAAGGCATCCTCCAGGTAGGCGGTGATTGCCACCTCGGTGTCCAGATACTCGGCCGCATCAAAGGGCTTCGTTTTGATAGCCATTTAGACCTCCTTTGCCATTTGCAGTGCCAGCTTGATGTTGCGGGGCTGGCTGGATTTGTCCCCGCCGCACAGCAGGATCACCACAATCCGGCCGCGCTGTACAAAATAAACCCGGTAGCCGGGACCGTATGTGAAGCGAAGCTCGCCGATGCCATCAAAAAACTTGGCGTCGCCAAAGTTGCCATCTTCGACCCGCTGGATGCGGGCGGCGATCTTCGCCTTGGCGGCCTGATCACGCAGGCCTTTCAGCCAAACATCGAAAGTTTCTGTGGTGCGGACTTCGATCATGCGTAAGATATACATTACAGGCGGCGGTATGTCAAATATAAATTACATATATCGGCGCTTTTGCATGCGATGGCGGGTCGCCGCGCGGACCTGTGGGACACGATCCAACGCCGCTTCCCTGCGGACGGCGCATTATGTCGCCGTCCAAGAAGCGGTCGGACGTAGCAGCGTGAGTTGCGAGTGTTCTTTAGCCGTTGGCGGCAATCACGCTAAGCAGCTTTTTCGAGCGCACGGCGTACCGCGCCGGGCTCCTTGGCCAGCACAACGAGCAGGGCGCGGCCAGGCGCATCGATTTCCGTCCGCCCTTGTTCCCAATTTCGCCATGTCGCCAATGGCATGCCGAGCAAACCGGCAATTTCGCGTTGTGTCATGCCAAGCCCTTTGCGGATGCTGGCAGGAGACGGTGGAAATTCACGCAGATCGGTTCCGTCTTCGCGGGCTTGCCGTTCGATATCAGCCTGCGTTGTGGCATCAACGCGGGCATAATCAATCCGCCCGCCATGGCCAATTTCTGCCGTTGTCTTACGAATTACTTTCCCCATTTGAGGACCTCCTTTGTGTGCGCGCGCCGCGCCGAGATGATGTGGCGATTATCGTCGCGCCAAGTAAAAACAACCACGTAAAAGCGCCCCTCAATTTGCCCGAGCGCTTGGATTCTAACTTCGCCATAGTCCCGGCGATCATCAATCTTGTGCGACACGTCGCCGTTCCAAATTCGAGCAGCATATTCAAAATCGAAGCCACGTTCAGCAAGGCACTTGTCGCTCTTTGCTTCGTCCCATTGAAATCCAAAGCTTTCCATGTATCGAATGTACGCTTTAAGCGTACAAAATGCAAGCGGTTTGGTGCGCTGGCGTGAGCCGAGCGGCGGCAAATAGGGTTTGGCTTACGCTGGCGCCAGAGGATGCGGCTGACTTATTCCCGCTGCTGGAAAAAACCGCCGATGGCAGGTATTTGGCCGAAAAGTTACGTACCGCCATGGAGCGCGCTGAGCGCCGCAGGAGAGTGGCGCCAGCGGGCGGAGAAGGCTTACCGCTTTTCGATTGGGCTGCGCCGCCAGCAGCACCTGCGCGCCGCCGGCGGGGGATTTACGACGAGCAGATCCAGCGCATTCGTGAGCGCGGCCGGGAGCTGCCGCAGAGTGTTCAGGAGATTGCTGATGTGATTGGGCGCGAGCAGGCGCTACGGCTGGTTGGAAAGCTGCCGAGCTTTTTGCGCCGCGATCTGCGCTGGCCTGGCGCGCAATCGCGCGAGCTGATTCTGTACGTGCCGAAAAGCCTGAGGCCTGAACACCGGCTGGTTGAGGCCATCGGCTGGGATGATGCGCAGCGCCTGGTGCGCGCGTTCGGCGGTGAGATTTTGCGGCCAGCGAGTTGTGCCGGGATCTACCGGGCATATCGGGATGCCAGCGCCTTAGAGATGATTGACGAAGGCATGGTGCCGCGTGTTGTCGCACATCTGGTGGGCGTCAGCCTTGGCGGTCGAGGTATTCAGGAGCTTGTCGACAAAGGGTTTCAGCGTCCCGCCCGCTGTGCCGTCCCGCGTGACCGTGGATAGGTCGAGCAGACCATTACGCAGGGCCGTTTTGTCGGCTTCAGGCAGGCCGAGGGCGTCGAATTGAGCCAGGGCCGAGGTAGGGACGGACGCATCGCCGGGGTGGAGCGTTCCGGCCTTCGCCGCGTCGGTAAGCGGCTGAATGACGGCTTGCCGGTCATTCTCAGACAACACGCCGCTTTGCTTAAGACGCCCGATGGAGGCTGACAGTTCGCCTTGAAGCTGGCCGCCTAAGCCTGTGGCCGCGTCGGTGGTCGTGGCGGAACTGCCCGCGCTCTTGGCAGCCTGGACACGGTTGGCGAGTTCCTGGGCAACACGGACTGTTGAGGCCGCTTGCTCGGGGTGTATGGACGCCGCCGCGCGGGCTGTGGGAATGCCTTTGAGAGCAGACGCGCCCTCGGCCATGCCGGTCATTAGGCCGCCCGTGGCTGCCCCCTGGCCCGCTGCATCGGCCAGCCCGGAGGTGGTCATCCGCCCCGTTCCGGCATTGTCGGCGGCGTAGTTGCCAGCGCCGATGATCGCCCCGGCCCCGGTATTGGTGGCGATACGCCCGAGGGAACGGGCAACTAGGGACTCGGCGTCGTCTCCAAGCGCCCCGAGGGCGGGTATATTGCCAAGACCCAAAGCCGCCTTGCCGCCCACTGCGTTGAGCAGAGCGGAACCGCCAGCCGCCGCAAGGTCTCCCGCAGACGGCGAGGACGTGCCTTTCGCGGTCATACGCGCGTCTAGGGTATTGCCAGCGGCGGAAGCGCCGAGGAGGTAGGGAGCCAAGGGGCCGGACAGAGCAGCTCCGGCGGCTTGCGGAGCGGCTGAGGCTACCAGTCCGGCAGCATCATGGGCGATGTTTCCAGCGCTGTTCAGCGGATCGGCTTGGTAGTTGGTATCGCCGCGAACGCGCGTGGCGAAGTCCTTAAAGTTCTGATCGAACTTTGCGTCCGGCTGGGTTCCCGTGGCCTTGGCGACGGCGTTGTCGGCCAGTTGGTTGACCGTGGCGAGGCCGCCGAGGAAGCTGCCAGCGCCGTTACGGGCGGCGGTGAGTAGGCTGTCAGAGGTATTCGTGGGGGCGGACTGGCTGCCCCCGGACTGAGCGGCTGGAAGCTGGCCGTAAGCCTGGATCATGGCCTGTTGGGCCTTTTGGACGCCTTCTTGAATTTCGTCAGGTGTCGCGGTGGTAGGCCATGAGATGGTGGCGGAGTGTGGGCCGTAGGAAAGGGTAGCGGTTGGCATGGGGAGTTTTTCAGGGGTTGATGGTTAGGGGAGGCGCGAGTAAGGATTTGTTACGGAGTGTAGACGGAGTGATTCATGGGACAGGTGCCCGGCGCACATTTGCGGCCGCTCGCCCAAGGCGAACTAGAATATGCAGTGGGCATATGCGCCCCGTTGTTCTGGTATGAACAAGGCCAAATAAAGCCCCGCAACGGGACCACGTTTTTTCTCCGCCTGCCTAGCCAAACGATAGGCGTCACTGCGGCCCACGTAGTTGATGGATGGCTTGAGGACCGTTCAAAAGGTATTGCAGGGCCTTTGCTGATCGCCGGGAATGGTCAGCTTCCACTGCCTCTTGATTGGGATACTCGGTGTATATCCAACGACGGCGATCTTGATATTTCAACGTACCGAATTTCTGAGGGCGAATTAACCCAGCTTGGCAAATTTTCGATGGAGCTTCACCCGGAAGACTGGCCCTGTGAAGACTGGCCCTGTAAAGACATCAAATACAAGGAGCCGCTGGTATATGCTGGGTATGCAGCCGATGCTACCAGAATTGCCCATGATGGAGGGCCTATTTTCGGTGCCGTATGCGCCACGGATGTTGCGCAAAGCGTAAACAACCATACTGTATCGGTTCAGCTAATCAGGGAGCATCTCATGGCGGCGCGGGGGGCTGGAGTTCCCCCTGAAAATTTTAATTTTGGAGGGATTAGCGGCGGGGTGTTGTTACGGCGGGTAGACAATATGAGGCCGTTTCGCTTCGGGGGCGTTATATACCAGGGGCCTAATACGTCACAGGACGAAGGGCAGAATATCGCAGGGTTTGAAGTCATTCGCGCAAGGTTGGCAAAATTTCTGCGATGTGATGGGACTTTGGATGGTGCTGCATGGGAGAGGCTTAAATAAACCGTCCCCGCAAAGGTGGATACCCAGCGCCCGGTAGACATCCGCAGCGACGAACCAGGGGTTGCCATCGAGCATGACGGTGCGGATGGTGTGGTCGATTAAGGGTGGCGCAGGGCTAGGGTCACAACAGCGGAAGAGAGCGCGGCGACAATCGCGGACAGAATGACATTGCCCATAAGGGCGGCAAATAGCCGAAGTCCCGGTCTGGCGCGCATCTCAGCGTTGATCCGGCGGGTCTCTTCGCCGATCTTCTTGATCTCAGCATTGATCCGGTTGGTCTCCTCGCCAATCTTCTCGATCTCCGCGACGAGCTTAGCTGTCGTTGCCCGAAGCTTGTCTATTTCCTGGGCCTTTAGCCAATGGGCCGATTTAGCGTCATCAATGGTTGCGCTCACGGTATTGTACTCCATTCTTCAAACCCCGAGGACTTTGTCAAAATAGCATAGCTTTGAATGGCGATGCCAGGGTTATGGGGCTTGTCGTGTCTGGGTACATGAAGGCCCCCTGCTCAAAATTGAGCATGCCTCCCCCAGACGCGCCGGGGCCGGTGTGCCGGTACTCAAGGGCCGCCCGGTGTCTCCGTAAGGTGGCCGGGGGCCTACCCGGTGGGTGAGTTTCCAGCCGCCGCGCGTCGCGCTCAAGGCGGGACAACATGACAATACAACAACAACCATTAGCGGTGTTTTTGGAATGCTTTTACAGACACCCGGTGGTGTCGTTTCCCGTCATCTGAAAATCTTCTCACGTCTCGCCGCCTGCGCGTTGTCATCGCGCTGCCTGATTTGGCGTTGTCGCTCGGCTTTGGTCGTGAGTGTGATGATAATGGTGGCAGACATACAACGGCGATAGTAGCGCGCTCGGGCGCGTAGCAGTGGTCTCAGCCTCGCAGACATCGCAGAGCGGCTTAATGACCGGCAGATACGGACGGCGCGCGGCGGCGTATGGGCCGCCATGAGCGTCAAGCGCGTGCTGGACCGGCAATTAAGAGAATAGACCGCTGTAGCCGGGGCGGCTGTAGCCCTGATTGTCAGGGATAGACACCGGCAAACACTATATCTTGTAGTCTGATTGCGGATTTAGCTCAAGATATAGGAATTATGTTACGTATCAGAACGAGAGAGTAGGAAAGATAAAATGCAGAATTATGCAGCCGAGACCGTGACCATTCCCACGCTGATCCTGGGCCGGGCCAAGGCCATGGCCAATGGCATGGGACTCCCCGCCTCCCATTATCTGGGGGAAGGCTTCGATTATCTCAGTGTCCCCGATGTCGTCCCGCAGTTACCCGACGAAGACTTCATCCCGGCCCGTTGGTCTCTCGCAATGGTTGAGGATGGCCGTTGGACTGTGGCCGATGCCGGGCGTTGGGATTGTCTCGAAGTCCACACCCAGGCCGTCACGGCTACCTACACCACGCTCGCGGAAGCCCTGAGAGCAATCCGTGAGGCCCGCGCGGCGGCGCTGACGGCCAGCGTATAGCGGACATGGAGACGGCACCGGCTGGGCTTTGGAGCGCCGATAGCTTGGCCGGTATCGTCATCCATCCATGTCTTCCCCGTTGAGGGAGGGCATTACGCAGACCGCATGATAGGCTTGAAGATGATCGGAGAGCAGCAAGCCGGTACTTCAAGTTATCATGCGGTAGTCCCATAACCCGGCTAATGCCTTGGTCATTAATGGGTGATGCCATTGAGGGTATGGCCATAAGACTACTAGAATCCATCACATTGCAGGACTTCTAGGAAACAACAGGATGCTTCAAGATTACTTGAAGTAATACTGCTTATAGTGTGTCTTTCGGCGGCGACTGTCTATTAGGTCGAAGAAATGTGCATAGGTAATCAGGAGGGGGTTAGTTCAGCCCGTTGCCCTGGCCCGTACACTCTCGGACTGGTGACAGGCTAATTGGCCCGCTCGGGCTTCCGCCATCCGCGCTTTGAGGGCCAGTCGAGGACTTCTTCGCGAGGGCGGATGGACAAATTACAGCGGCGTAGGTCACGGCGGTTGCCGTTACGGAACGTCACAGCATGGCCGTCCCCCGCGCCGGTAATGATGCGTGACAGATAGCGGGGGGTTCCCGGCAACAGATCGGCGTCAGATGTTCTTACGGACCGAGCAGCCGAGCAGACATAGCCGGGATTGCCGCCCGTGATGGTCCAGGCCAACGGGAATCCGCGTGTTTGAAGATCATCCCATACGGTAGTCTCGACGACGAAAGTTTGCCCCTCGCCACGCCCGGTAAGCGGGACTTCATAACAATCATCCCCCTCAATGGCGATACGGACGGGGTGTAGGGGCGGGGGAGCGGCGGCGGTGGTAGACGTAGACATTGAAGGCATTGAGGCGGGAACGATCACAGGTAGGTGGTGGAAAACGCGCTGATGTTGGCAGCGGCAAAGGAGAGCGCAGAGCGGATGATGGCCGAACGCTGCACAAAGGGCTTGCCCTTTGCTCTCGCGGCGTCGGCAAGTGTCGTAAGGTGCGCCGCATCGGTGGCATCCGTGCGGAGTGTAACGTGGGCGGTTTTGGGCGGGCGTTTCATGCTGGGGTTCCGTGTTGTCGCGCAACGGCCAGCGCCGGGACGTATGAACGCGACACAAAAAAGAAGCCGAGGCAGTGAGCCACCGGCTGGCGCTTAATGAGGATGAAAGAGGGATAACGGTGCGGCGCTTGGGCTGGGCGACCGTCTATTAGGTCGAAGAAACGTGCATAGGTGTTCCGTGGGCTAGGCAGCCGTCTATAAGCGTCAAAAATCGTGTAGAAGAGCCGCACGGAGGCTGTGGGGGTTATCCAGATCAACCGCCGGGGCGGGCCGCTGCTGGCTCTCAAGCTCCTGCCAGCGGTCGATGATCCGGGCACGGAGTTCGACGCTGTAGCCGGAGACCAAGATCAGGGTCTCGCGCTTGGGGAGGTTGAAGCAGGGACGAACCTCGCCGTTGCCGCCCCTATAGACGCCCCCAAATTTGGGGAGGTAGTCTTCCCCGTATAATTCAACAATCATTGCGCGGATGTCCCGCATCACATGGTCATGACGCTTCCCCGTCAGCTCCGCGATCTCGCGGCTGGACATGGTGGCGGGTGTGGAGGATTTGGCGATGATGGAGGCTGTGGGGGTTATCCAGATCAATCGCCGGGGCCTGTTGCGGGGCCTTCAGCGCCTCCTCCATGCGGTTGAACTCGGCAATGTAGGCCAGCTTGAACTTCAGCGCCTCGGCCCCGGTGAAGCCCATGGCCAGGAGTGTGAAGCCGTCGCGGTCAATTTCATACTGGCGGTGCTGTTGGGAGCCGGTATCGGGCCGGGTGTAGTACCCCTGCGTAAAATTGCGCGGGGGTACGCCGGATGCCAGTAGTCCATCAATGGCGCGGAGCACGTCGCGGTGGCTCTTCCAGAAATACTCCGACACGGCGAGGCTGGTGGTAACGGGCTTGCCGGACTTGATGATGATGGAGGGGGTGGTGTTCAGCTATAGGCCCCATGAGGCGCATAAGTGCCCCCGAGAAGCACTGATGGAATTAGCTGACGAGCATCTTAACGAAGATCGCCACCTGAAAGGCCAGGACAAGTCCCAGCATCCATTTCATGGTGCCCATGCTAGTCATAAGTGATGTCGTCACGTCCCTGGCACGCTCATTTAGGGCAGAGGCCGCTTTCAGTGCCTTGTCTTCCGGCACCCCGATGGCGCGGAAGGCATTGAATATTTCGACTTTCACGGTGGACATAGACGGCTCCATCAATCCTCAGGGGCATTATACCGGGCAGATCGTCCACCTTGTAGGGGAAATTCAGCGGTCGGAGCCCATGGGGATACGGGCATGGCCAGGGGGCTGAAGGAGGTATCGTTTCCAGCGCCCCTTGCAGTGACGATTCCTGACTCGCGGGGCCTCGCTGGAGTCAGTGGGCCGCCTGGGTGGTGTTCGGTAGCAACTCGGGCTAGGCGAGTCTGTAGACGCCTCTGGGCAGCTTCTAGGGCGTGGGTAGCTTCACGGCCTCGACACAGGCCCGCTCAGTGTCGATGCCGGGGCCGTGGTTGTATCGGCCATCGGTGATGGTTTGCTGAGCGTGGCCGACGATGCGGGCCACCACCGCTTGGTCGGCGTGGCGGCGCGCCTGGGTGACGAACCAGTGGCGGAAGGAATGGAAGTTGACGCGGTCTTGGCGGTCGTCCTCGTTGGCCTTGTCGGTGACGCCAAGGGAGAGTCGATAGGTGCGGAAGCGTTTGGAGAAAGGTGCGGCGCGGTTATTGTCCGTTCGGGACTCTTCGTGCATCAAAAATGCATCCGTCGCCTTGCCCGCAAGTCGCTGTGAGACAATGGCCTCCAAGTTAGAATGAATAGGGACGAAGCGTCGCGCGGCGGAGGACTTGCCTTTGCGGACCAAGAACCGCCCGCCTTGGCAATCGGAAACCCGAAGGCGGTATAGCTCGCCCTGACGCATCCCCGAGAGGGCTGCAAGCCGTATTGCGTCGTGCATCTCAGTGTTGGCAGGCCCCAAGAGAAGGCGCAGCATCTCAGAATCGGTATAGGCGCGGTGGTTGTCGTCTTCGCCGTCGTCGGTGCTGGAGCGCGCTAGGGACAGCCTTTGCCGAGACCACGGGTCAAGGTCGATGTCATGTCGCCGCCGGAGCCAGTCCCAATAGGCGCTTACGGCAGTAATACGCCGGTTGGTGGTTTCGCGTTCTCTGTCGCTTTTGCTTAAGGCCAGCACCCACCGGCCCGCCACCTTCCGCGTAACGCTTTCGACAAGCTGGGGGATACCTTCAGCAGTCAGCCAGTCGGCAAGGCGCTGAACATCGGCCCGGTACATACTTATGGTGCGCGGGGGATATGGTCCACGCCTGCCCCCCTCGGCCAGCCATTCCTTGACAAAGGTCGTAAGCGGCGTTGCCGTGCCAAAGGCCAGACCGGCCAGGGTGTCGGCGTCGGTGGTCCGCCCGTGGAGATGATGGAGGTCTTCTAGCCGGTCCTGAATGGTCATACGGGCCACCTCGCGGGCGTCTTCCTGTGGCGTATAGGGGCGGTCAGGGTCTTCGGGATAAGGTCCGGAAGCTGAGCGGAAGGTATTGACCGTGGCCGGGTCACCTCGGTCAATACGCTCAAGCGTGTCCCGCCAAGCCAGCCCTTCCTCGGTGATGTTCAATGCCTCGGCAGCGCCGGAGGTGTGGGCGTCGATTTGCGCGCGCCATTGAGCAAGGTAGGACCAACGCCGAGCCTGGGCCGTAGCTAGGTCGTGGGTCTTGAGGCTGGCGGCGAAGCGTGGCTTGCCGATGACCTTGCGCAGCTTACGGGGTACGTCGAGAACCGCCCACCATGTCCGGTGGCGGAGTAGGAGCCAGCGTTGATCCGTGGTCGATGCCATAGGGCAATGTCCATACAGATTTGCCCATACAGGTCAATCCATAATATGCTTGAAATATAATGATTCTATAGCCTTGGTTAGCGGAGGGAATCCCCTCCCGCCGGGGACGCCAAACTCATTGAAAAACCATAGAATTAAGGACTGGGCCGCCGTTTCAGCGGCAGGCTGGACGCCAACGGCGCTTTCGCGTGAGCATGCCGGTGGTCCAATCGTGGCACAGTATCGGCGCGTTTCCGCGGTGCTGGCCAGAAGTATCATTTTTCACCTGATCGGGAGGTTTTACGGTCCAACCGGTCTGAGATTATTTTTCATCAAATTAACTTCGAAAAAAAATATGCAGCAAAATATTAAAGGGGCTAACCTACGAATTGGCCGTGAAAACGGCGGAAAACCTGCTCCAACCCCCTGTTTGTATGGTGGAAGCGGTGGTGTTGACAGTTGGGGTTGGTGGCGAGTAGAACCCGTCCACGCTTTGAGCGACGGCGACATGAACGGCACCGGAAACGGTGCCGTTTAGTTTCGCTAGAGT
>JAQUAC010000298.1 GCA_028687415.1 Acidocella sp.
CCGGGGATATTCCAGGTCTCGAACGGGTGCGGGTTCTTGCCCGCAATCGCCTCCACGCAGACCACGCCCTCATGGCTCGCCTTATGCGCCAGCCAGGGCGGCCCGGCCACGTCGCCAATCGCATACACGCCCGGCTCGCCGGTGCGGCCATAGCCATCCACCACGATATGCGTGCGCTCCACCTTTACCTTGGTACCTTCCAGCCCAAGGTTTTCCACATTACCGACAATGCCGACCGCCGAGATCACCTTCTCCACGGTAAACACCTGCGTCTTGCCGCCCGCCTCCACGGTCACGGCCACGGAATCAGGCCCCCTCACCGCGCCCTTCACAGTCGCGGAGGTCAGGATTTTAATGCCCTGCTTCTCGAATGCCTTGCGTGCCAGGGCGGAAATCTCCGCATCCTCCACCGGCAGAATGCGGTCCATCATCTCCACCACGGTCACGTCCGCGCCGAGATTGCGGTAGAAACTGGCGAACTCGATACCAATCGCGCCCGAGCCCATGATCAGCAGGGATTTTGGCATCGCCGTGGGCACCCTGGCCTCGAAATAGGACCAGATCTGCTTGCCATCCACTTCCAACCCCGGAATCTGCCGGGGCCGCGCCCCGGTCGCCAGGATGATATGCTTGGAATGCAGTTGCGCCACCGGCTTGCCCTCGCGCGAGACGGCCAGATTGCCCCCGCCCATCAGCTTGCCGAAGCCGTCGAAGACCGTGACCTTATTCTTCTTCAGCAGATGGGCCACACCGGAGGCGAGCTGCTTCGAGACCCCCCGCGAGCGCGCCACGATCTTGCCCAGGTCGAATTTCACGTTCTCAGCCGAGAACCCGAACTCGCCCAGATTATGCAGCAGGTGGTTGATCTCCGCCGAGCGCAGCAGCGCCTTGGTGGGGATGCAGCCCCAGTTCAGGCAGATGCCCCCCAGATGCTTGCCCTCCACCACGGCCACTTTCAGCTTCAGCTGTGCGGCGCGGATGGCCGCGACATAGCCGCCCGGCCCGCCGCCAACAATGATGACGTCAAATTCCTCAGCCATTTTGTTCGCTCCCTCCGGTTACAGCAACAGGCTCAGCGGGTCCTCGACGATCCCTTTTAGCGTGGCCAGGAATTTTGCCCCCAGCGCGCCATCCACTACCCGGTGGTCGACCGATAGCGTCGCGCTCATCATGGTGGCGATGGCGAGCTGATCGCCCTTCACCACGGCGCGCTTCTCGCCCGCGCCCACGGCCAGAATGGCGGCCTGCGGAGGGTTGATGATGGCCGAGAACTCTGAAATCCCGAACATGCCGAGATTAGAGATAGAGAACCCGCCGCCCTGGAACTCTTCCGGCTTCAGCTTGCCCGCCTTTGCCCGTGCGCCCAGATCCCTCATGGTGTTCGAGATTGCCGCCAGCCCCAGCCGGTCGGCGCCCTTCACAATCGGGGTGATCAGCCCGTCCGGGATCGCCACCGCCACCGAGATGTCCACGTCGTCATACTGAATGATGGCCTCCTCGGTGTAAGAGGCGTTCACCCCAGGATGGCGCTTCAGCGCCATCGCGCAGGCCTTGATGATGAGGTCGTTGACCGAAAGCCTGAACGCACCCGCCCCATCCTTAGGGGATTTGGCGTTCAGCTCGGCCCGCAGCTTCAGCAGCGCATCCAGCTCAATATTTGCGGTCAGATAAAAATGCGGCACGTTCTGCTTCGATTCCGTCAGGCGCTTGGCGATAATCTTGCGCATGGAGGAGTTCGGCAGCTTCGTATGCGGCGCAGTGATGACCGGGGCCGGGGAAGCCGGTTTGGCAGGGGCGGCCGCCACCGGAACCGGGGCGGCAATAACAGCGGGAGTTGGAGCATGTGCGGGCGCGCCCTCCAGATCCGCCTTCACAATCCGCCCATTCGGGCCGGAGCCCTTCACGTTGGCGAGGTCGATGCCAGCCTGCTTGGCGATGCGCCGTGCCAGCGGCGAGGCGAACACCCGCTCGCCATGCTCAACAGCCGGAGCCGCCGCCGCAGCCGGGGCAGCCGCCACCGGCGCCTCAATTTTCGCCGCCGGGGCAGGGGCAGCCGCGGCAGGCGCATCCACCGCCTCGCCTTTGGTAGCGGTCATAATGCCGATGACGGCATTCACCGCCACACCCTCGGTACCGTCCGGCACCACGATCTTGGCGAGGAACCCCTCATCCACGGCTTCCACTTCCATGGTCGCCTTATCGGTCTCGATCTCCGCCAGCACGTCGCCGGACTTGACCTCGTCGCCCTCTTTCTTGAGCCAGCGGGCGAGCTTGCCCTCTGTCATGGTCGGCGAGAGCGCCGGCATCAGAATGTTAATGGCCATTTCGCGCCTCCCGGATCAAAAGAGTTTCTTGACGGCGTCCACAACCCAGCCGGGCTGCGGTAGCGCCAGTTTTTCGAGGTTCGCGGCATAGGGCATGGGCACGTCGATGCCTGCCACCCGCACCGGCGGCGCGTCCAGCCAGTCGAAGCAATGCTCCACCACCGTCGCCACAATCTCTGCGCCGATGCCCGCGAACGGCCAGCCCTCTTCAACGCTGACGATTCGGCTGGTTTTCTTCACACTTGCCGCAATCGTCTCGACATCCAGCGGCCTGATGGTGCGCAGATTGATCACCTCGGCGGAAATCCCCTGCTCGGCCAGTGCCTCAGCAGCTTTCAGCGCCGTGTCGACCATGATCGAGAAGGCGATGATCGTCACATCCGTGCCCGCGCGCTCCACCTTGGCCTTGCCGATGGGCAGGATGAAATCGTCTGAGGTCGGGCAGTCGAACGTATGCCCGTAGAGGATCTCGTTCTCAAGGAAGATCACCGGGTTCGGATCCCGGATTGCCGCCCGCATCAGCCCCTTGGCGTCAGCGGCGGACCAAGGTGCCACCACCTTCAACCCAGGGCAATGCGCGTACCAGGACGCATAGCATTGCGAGTGCTGCGCCCCCACGCGCGCCGCTGCCCCGTTCGGGCCACGGAACACGATCTGGCAGCCCATCTGCCCGCCGGACATATAAAGCGTCTTGGCGGCGGAGTTGATGATCTGGTCGATGGCCTGCATGGCGAAGTTGAAGGTCATGAATTCGACAATCGGCTTCAGCCCGTTCATCGCCGCGCCTACGGCCATGCCGGTGAAGCCGTGTTCGGTAATCGGCGTGTCGATGACCCGCTTCGGCCCGAATTCGTCCAACATGCCCTGGCTAATCTTGTACGCGCCCTGATACTGCGCGACTTCCTCGCCCATCAGGAACACGTCCGCGTCCGCGCGCATCTCCAGGCTCATTGCCTCGCGCAACGCCTCGCGCACCGTGGTGGGCTTGGTCTCGCCCCATTCCTTTTCCACAGGCTCCTGCGGTGTGGCGGGAGCATGGTGTTTGGGAGCAGCGGGGACAGCGGCAACGGGGGCCGCAACCGGCGCTGGCGCTGGGGCGGCGGCTTCGCCGGCCATGCGGGCGATCACCGCATTCACCGGAACGCCCTCCGTGCCTTCCGGCACCAC
>JAQUAC010000299.1 GCA_028687415.1 Acidocella sp.
GTCGGTAAGCCCCACCACCCCGGTCAGCGGGTTGGGGGCCGGGCCAGCCAGCTTCAGGCCCAGCGTCAGCCCGCTGGCGGTGAAGTCCAGCGCCTGCGGCTCGGCATTTACCAACACCCCCGGCATGGTCGGAAAGAACCGTGCCGCCGCCACCTGCGCGGCGCCCGGCCCTGTTATGGTCAGCGTGCCGTCCGGCGCCAGCGCCACCGGAAACGGCGAAGGCACAATAGCGGGCGGCCCCAGAAACAACCCCTGCTCCGCCGACACCCCGCCGCTCAGCGGCAAGGAGAATTGCGCATGCTCCGGCACGCAGACATTGGAACACACCAGCCAAAACGCGCTGGCCTCCACGCTGGTCCCCACGCCTTTCGCTTCAAATGGCAGCAGCACATGGCCCGAGAGCACATACGCCCCCACCCCGCCTTGCAGCAGAAATTCCGGCGGCGGAAACTCCAGCACCCCGAAATGCTCATCACCCACGGGCGAGACGCGCGGCGCCAGCCCGGCATCACCGGGGTTCTTCCAGTATATGTGCCAACCCGGCTTCAGGGTGAATTCCAGCGCCAGCCGCATCTGCCCGTCCGGCGTGCCATTGGCTGCGGAGACCAGCCGCACCGTGTCACGCGGGGAGGAAAAGACATTGCTCGCCGCCCCCCAGGCTAGATGGGGCAGCAACAGCAGAAGGAGCAGGGCAGCGCGCATGCGGGCAATATCGCACGCCGCGCGCGGCTCTGGTATCCGGGCATGATGATTGACCTGCCCGTAACCGAAGTTTTGCCGGATGTGCTGCGCTGCCTCATCACCGAGGGGCGCAACGCCGTGCTCGTCGCCCCGCCGGGGGCGGGCAAAACCACCGCCGTGCCGCCCGCGCTCATGGCTGCGGGGGCAGGCAAAATCCTGCTCCTGGAGCCGCGCCGCCTTGCCGCCCGCGCCGCCGCCATGCGCATGTCCGAGCTGCTGGGCGAGAGCGTGGGCGGCCGCGTCGGCTTCCGAACGCGACTGGAAAGTTCTGTTGGGCCGGATACGGTCATCGAGGTCATCACCGAGGGCCTGCTCACCTCCCGCCTGCTCTCCGACCCCGGCCTGACCGGCGTGAACCTCGTCATCTTCGATGAAATCCACGAGCGCAGCCTGGAAGCCGACCTCGCCCTGGCTTTGGTACTGGATTTACAGCGCAGCCTGCGCCCGGAGCTGCGCATCCTGGCCATGTCCGCCACCGCCGAAGCCACAAAATTCGCCCGCCTGCTGGATGCCCCGGTGCTGGAAAGCCAGGGCAAGATGTTCCCCGTGGAAGTCCACCACGCCAAGCGGGACATCATGTCCCCGCGCGACCTGCCCGAAGCCGCGGCAAAAGCGGTGCGCGAGGCGCTGGTGGCGCATCCGGGCGATATTCTGGTGTTCCTGCCCGGCATGGCGGAAATCCGCCGCACCCAGGCGCTGCTGGAGAAATGCCCGGCGCTGGTGCTGCCGCTGCACGGGGACCTCTCGCGCGAGGCGCAGGACAAAGCCCTGCGCGAGCACCCCGAACGGCGGGTGGTGCTCTCCACCTCCATCGCCGAAACCTCCCTCACCGTGCCGGGCGTGCGCATTGTCATCGACGGCGGCTACCGCCGAGCCCCGGTGCTGGACACATCCTCCGGCCTCACCCGCCTCACCACCACGCGCATCAGCCGCGCCGCCGCCACGCAACGCGCCGGCCGCGCCGGGCGGCTGGGGCCGGGTGTCGCCATAAGGCTATGGTCCGAGGCGCTGCATCGCGGGCTGGCACCGTTCGAAACCCCTGAAATCCTCGCCGCCGAACTCTCCGGCCTGGTGCTGGCCTGCGCCGCCTGGGGGGAACTGCCCGCCACCCTGCCCTTCATCGACCAACCGCCGGAAGGTGCGGTGAAAGCCGCCCGCGCCTTGTTGGAAGAGCTGGGAGCACTGGACGATTCCGGGCGCATCACCCCCCTGGGCCGCGAGATGGCACGTCTGCGCGCCGAACCCCGCCTCGCCGCCATGATGCTGGCCAGCGAGACCAAGCCCGAGCGCGCCCTGGCGGCGGAGATCGCGGCGATTCTGGAGGAGCGCGACATGCTCTCCCGTGACGCCTCGGCGGCGCTGGAGCTGCGGCTGGAGGCGCTGGCGGGAAAGATCGAGGGTGACCGCGCCACCATCGCCCGCGCGCGGCAAGCGGCAAAAATCTACCGCAACCGGCTGGGCGTGGGCAGCGTCCCGGCGTTTGGCGACCCCGGCGCGCTGCTCGCCTGCGGCTTCCCGGACCGCATCGGCCAGGCGCGGGGCGAGGCTGGCTCCTACCGCCTCTCCGGCGGCGGCTCCGGCAACCTCGCCGCCACAGACCCGCTCGCCCGCGCCCGCTTGCTGGTGGTGGCCTCGCTGGATGCGCGGGGCCACAAAATCCGTCTCGCTGCCCCGCTGGACGTGGACCACCTGCCACCCGCTTTGCGCGCCCGCTGCAAAACTACGCGCGAAACCGGCTTCGACCCCGCCAATGGCAGCGTTCTGGTCCGCGAGCGCATCCGCCTCGGTACGCTCATCCTCACCGACCGCAACGCCCTGGCCAGCCCCGAAGAAATCCAGGCCGCACTGGCCCAGGCCCTCTCCACAAGGCTGGACCAACTCGACTGGACGGAGTCGGCGGAGAATTTCTGCGCCCGCGTGGCCGTGATGCGTAGCGTGGACCCAGACTACCCGGACCTCTCCCGCCCGGCCTTGGCCGCCAGCGTGCAGGACTGGCTGGCGCCATATCTGGCGGGCATGACCAATATCCGCGAGGCCAAAACCGTGGATATCTACGCCCTGCTGCGCGCACAGCTCACCCACGAGCAAGCCTCCCGGCTGGATAAGGAGCTGCCCGCCGAGCTGCGCCTGAAACACGGCACCATCCGCATCGACTATAGCGGCCCCCTCCCCGTCGCCTCTGCCCGCGCGCATGTGTTCTACGGCACGGATTCCACGCCGAAACTGGCAGGCGGCAAGATCCCACTACAACTCGCTTTACTCTCCCCGGCGCAGCGACCCATCGCCGTCACGGCGGACCTCGCCACCTTCTGGCGCGGCGGTTGGGCGGACGCGCGCAAGGACATGCGCGGGCGTTACCCGAAGCATGACTGGCCGGAAGAACCTTGGGTAGCGGGGATTTAACTGAAACCCCATTGCACCAGTTCCCCAGTTTCCAGGCACGTGCTGGCGCAGGAACTTCAGCATTACCTGGAGCTTAATCCGGCAGTCAGACCGGGCCAGTCAGGCTTAGACGCAATTTTGCGTGGTGGTATATAGTATTATCAAAAAAGACATGGACCAAGTCCATGCGGGGATACATGACTTTGATCGCCCTCAGCGGCAAGATGGCGCTCGCGCATCCACCGTCAGCACATCCTTCATGATAGTCTGGCCCATCTTTGGGTGCCCAGCACCCAACCAACTGCACAGCGTCTGCAAAGATCGCTGTTTCATCAGCCTCAAGCTGGTTCAGTAAATTTTCA
>JAQUAC010000300.1 GCA_028687415.1 Acidocella sp.
CCGCTGATGAGCGTGGGTTCGCCAGTGACGGGCCTCGGGATTCTCGAGATCACGAACTTCTTCTCCCAGGAATTCACGCTGGTTTCCAGCGACGACGGCCCGCTGTCCTGGACCGGCCTGCTGTCGTATACCCATCAGAAAGTGGACGCCCCGGGATTCAACATCTCGTTCCCGCTCCTCAATCTGGCCACCAACTCGGTGGCGACTGTAGTCACCGATGCCCTGGGCGTTGGCGGACAAGCCACCTATTCATGGAATGGTTTGCGCCTGACGGGGGGAGCGCGCTACAGCACCGAGACGAAAAGCCTGGAAAAAGACCAGACATATGCCAACGGCATACTAACCGGGAGCGCGACCGACAATAAAACCTGGGCTTCGGTGACTCCCAAGCTTGTGGTCGATTACTCGCCGGATAGGCACAACATGCTTTACGCCTCGGTGACCAAGGGCTTCAAGAGCGGCGGCTATAACACCGTTGCGATCCAGCCGGCCTTCGCCCCGGAAACGGCGATCAACTACGAAGCCGGCATCAAGTCTAGGCTGCTCGATGACCGGCTGTTTCTGAACCTGGCGGCGTTCTACACCAAATACAATGACATGCAGGTCTCCATTGTGCTGAACGGCCCGGGCGGCATGTATTCCGAGATCAAGAATGCGGCAAGGGCCACCAGCAAGGGCATCGAGGCCAGTATCGCGGTGAAGCCGACCTCACGGCTGGAGTTGTCGGGCGGCCTGCAATTGCTCGATGCGCGGTTTGACGAGTTTGTCACGATAGACCCGCAAAATCCGGCACAGGGGGCAGCCGACCGCAAGGGGAATCCGTTGTCGCGCGCCCCGGACACCACGGCCAATCTCGCGGCCCAATATTCCTGGCCGGCGGCGAGCGGCGCGGTAACGCTGCGTGGCGAGGGAAGCTACCGGTCGAAGATATACTACACGGCGTTCAGGAACGACTATGCCAGCGACGCCGGGCTGACCGTCTGGAATGCGCTGTTGAGTTATGAGCCTTTTGGCAAAACCGGATTCTATGGCACGGCCTTCGTCAAGAACCTGGGCGACAAGACCTACACCAAGGCGATCTTCGATCCCCAGGGATTGGGCTATCTGGCGTACTACGCGCCGGCGCGGACGCTGGGCATCCAGCTCGGCTACCGCTACTGATGGCTAGTCTGCCGTCCAGACGGAAAGCATATTTGCCAATTCGGCCTTGTTGCCCACGCCCAGCTTGAGATAGATGGAGCTGAGATGATTACGCACCGTGGCCGGAGACAAGTTGGCTTTCCGGGCGATCTCCTTGTTCGTCAGCCCCCCGGCAAAGTGACGTGCGATTTCCACCTCACGCCCGCTCAGGTCGTCGACCATGGCGCGCGGCCGCGCCTTGAGCAGGAACATATCCAGCACCGGTACGAAGCGCACTGCCGTCGCCCTGCCGATATAGCGCCTTGACGCGCCGCCCTTGTCAGCCAGCGGATCGGGCAGGCGCGGGCCGCGCCATTCCGGCCATTCCGCCCGCATCAATTCGGAAAAACCATCGTCCGCCACATGGATGACACCCTTGCCGTCGGCTGCCGCCAGCGACTGCTGTTGCGCGCGTTGCGTGCCGGACGACAGATGTTCGAGGTAGTTGATGTGCCGCGCCTCGATCAGGTGCGGAACCACGCACTGCATTGCCTGACGCTCATCTTCCGAGAAAGGGGTCTCGGGGTTCGAGCGGTACAGGGAAATCCCGTCGTACAAGCCGGCGAAGGGTTTATACGCATAGATCCCCATGCTTTGCTCGATGCCAACGGACTGATAGAGCAGGCGATAAATCTCGGTATCCTTCAGCATCTCGTGGGTGAAGTTGTGAACCACGTTTCGCTGGGTCAGCAGACGCGCCGCGCAAAAATCGAGGTGCTCATATT
Source organism: Acidocella sp. (assembly GCA_028687415.1). Classification (GTDB taxonomy): domain Bacteria; phylum Pseudomonadota; class Alphaproteobacteria; order Acetobacterales; family Acetobacteraceae; genus Acidocella. The sequence goes on from JAQUAC010000300.1 coordinate 1,905, forward strand.
GTTTCCATGCCTGCATGGACTCCGGCGGCACGTTGTCGAACATGAAGGCGTGAGGGATCATCTCCCCCTTGATTTCACAGCCACTGCCCCAGAACCACGCGCTGTTCGGGATGAGCTTGCGCAACAGCGCCATCGCCCAGACCGGAAAGGACTCCACCGGCTGCTTGCGGCAGCCGCGGTGCAGTTCCAGCAACAAGTCTCCTACCCCGTTCAGCACGTTCAGAGTCCTCCCTCGTTCATGAGCATGGCAGCCACCCGCGCCCCCTTGCCGCTGCCAAGCTTGATGTGGATGCGGGCAACATGGTTGCGCACGGTGGCGGGAGCGATGGCAAGACGGCTGGCGATTTCCTTGTGGCTGGCGCCCTTGGCCAGATGCTTCGCCACCTCGATCTCTCGCGCCGTGAGTCGGTCAAGCGGCCCTTTGTAGCGCATCACCGCCAGGAAAAAGTTTTTCTGCGGGGTAAAGCGCACCGCCACCTGTTTGCCGCTAAAAGCACCGTCCTGCATTCGGCGCATGGCCTCCGGCACAAAAGGGCCGCTCCACCCGGGCCACTCCCGGCGGATGAGATCGACAAAGGCCGGGCGGGCGAAATGCACCACGCCCTCCTTGTCCAGCAACGCTGCCGCCGGAGTGAGCGGGCCGGTATCCCGGTTGGCGCCGGAGAGGTGCAGCAGCTTGTTCTCCCGCCATGCATCCAAAAGATGCGGCACAGCACTCTCGAACAGCTGGCGCTCCTGTTCGGTGAAACGCTCCTCGCCGCCGCGGTAGAGGGAGATCACATGGTAGAGACCAAGGTCGGCATCTTGCTGATAGAGCGTAACGACCTGGTCGACGCCGAATTGGCCGTAAAAATCGTCCAGGCCCGCCTCCCGCGTATCGAAAACCTGAGCCTGCCCGGCGTTGAGAGCGCACCGGGAAATGAATTCGACATGTTTCGGGCGGGATTTCACCATTTCGAAGGCAGCACTCATCTCCTCGGCGGGGAGCCGGTGCAGGTGCTGATAGTGGATCACCACCGCCTCGACCGGCACCCGCCCGCCGCCCCAGTAACCGGCGTCGAAGCGGATCAGCTCCTTCATCGCCTCGAAAGCGTTATCCTGAAAGGCCGCTGCCGGCGCATCCCGGCTCAGGCAATGGATCTCACGCAAGGTACGGGAAAAACGGTGAAGCATTTCCACCTCCAGGGTTTTTCTGGTTTTCACGCAATGCATTCAACGTAGTGCATTTGCATCATGGCTGCAGAAAATAAATTCTGCCAGAGTAACTCCCTCAAATTCCGGAATACAACAACGATGAGCTAGGCCTTGGCATTTTCAAATATCGACCAGTTATTCATGGCAATCGAGAATAACGAGTTGGTGCTGCCCACTCTGCCGGATATCGCCGTCAAGATCCAGGAATTGCTAGACGATATGAACGCCTCTGCGCAGCAAATCGTTGACGCGGTCTCCGGCGACCCGGTGATCGTCGCGCAGTTGATCAAAACAGCCAATAGCGCCGCCCATGCCGACAAGCCGAAAGTGGACAATTCCCGCGCCGCCATTTCCCGCCTTGGATATAAATCGCTCCGCAACCTGGT
>JAQUAC010000301.1 GCA_028687415.1 Acidocella sp.
GGTGATGCTGGCCTATGCCGCCACTACCGATCTCGACCAGATCGGCGCCAATTACGATTGCGCCCGCCTGACCATCACCCCGGCCGACAATACCGCCATCCCGCCCACCGTGGCGGTGATGGAAGGGGATGAAGCCTACCGCGCCCGCATCCAGCTCTCCCCGGAAGGCTATAGCTGCGCCGGGCCCGCCGGGGCTTACAGCTACTTCGCCAAATCCGCCTCGGGCGATGTGCTCGATGTCGGCGTGGATCAGCCCCAGGCGGGCACGGTGCGGATCTCGGTGCTGTCGCGCCGCGACAATGGCGCCGCGCCGCAAGCCACGCTGGACGCGGTCACGGCGGCGCTCAATGACGAGGATGTGCGCCCGCTCTGCGACACCGTGGTGGTACAGGCGGCGACGATCCTGAGCTACAGCGTGCGGGCGGCGCTGATCGTGCTGCCCGCCGCCGACCAGGCGGGCATTCTGGCGGCGGCGCAAACCGCCTGCCAGGCCTATGCGGATGCCACGCACGGCATGGGCCGCAGCGTCACCCTGGCCGGGCTGCTCGGCGCGCTGATGGTGGCCGGGGTGGTGAACGTGGCGCTGCAGGCGCCGGGCCTGACCGCCGATCTGCTCAGCACCGACACCCAGGCGCCGTATTGCACCGGCATCAGTCTCAGCATTGGCGGCATCGGTGCCTGATATTGCCTCGCTGCTGCCGCCCAACGCCACCGCGCCGGAGCGGGCCCTGGAGCAGGCCATGGCGCGGCTCGCCGCCGCTGCGCCAATTATGGAACCCGCAAACCTGCCCGGCCAGCCTGCTGCCCTGGCTGGCCTGGGCGCTGCGGGTGCGTGAGTGGGACAGCAACTGGCCGGAGGCGACCCAGCGCGCCGTCATCGCCGCCAGCGTGCCGGTGCATAAGCGCAAGGGCACGCTGGGCTCGATCAAGCAGGCGCTGGCCGCCGCCGGGTATCCGGATGCGGAGGTGATCGAGCGCGTCGCCGCCTTCACCCTGGATGGCAGCCGGAGGCTGGATGGCGAGGATTACCTCGGCGATCCCGGCAAATGGGCCTGGTACCGCGTGGTGTTGAAGCATCCGGTGGCCAACAGCCAGGCGGCGCAGGTCCGGCGCATTCTCGCCGACACCGCCCCGGCGCGCTGCCGCCTTGAGGGGATCGATTTTACACAAGCCGCCTTCATTCTCGATGGCACGGTCAGGCTGGACGGCGGCTATAACATGGGAGTGGTGGCCTGATGGCGAATCTGCCTGAGACCGATAATTTTGACGCCGGCGTGTACCAGCTGGAGACCACCGACCCGGCTCTGGGCGGGGCCAATGGCGTGATGAACACCCCGCCCAAGGCGCTGACCAACCGCACCCGCTGGCTGTATAACCGGGTGCTGGCGCTGTTCGGCTTCAATCGCGGCTATGCCGCCGCCACCGGCACGGCCAATGCGGTGGCGGCCAATTACAGCCCCGCCGTCACCGCATTGGTGGATGGCACGGTGTTCAGCTTCAAGGTGGCCGCCGTGAACACCGGGGCGGCGACCTTCACCCCCTGCGATGGGACAATCTCCGGCACGGCCGCCATCGCGCCGCTGCCCATCTATGGCCTGGATCTGCAACCGTTGAGCGGCGGCGAGCTGGCGGGGCAGTGCAGCCTCCGCTACAGCGCCGCGCTCAATGGCGGCGGCGGTGCCTATGTGCTGATCGAGAACCCGGGCGGGATCATGCGGGTGCTGACCGCGGCGGCCAATGACAGCAGCAATCAGGCGGCCTCGACCAAATTTGTCCATGACCGCTTCCAGACGCTGCCCGCCGGGTTGCAGCCGCTCGGCGTGCGCACCGGGATCTCCGGGGCGGCGACTCTGACCGCCGCCCAGGCGGGGGTGGTGGAGCTGACCACCACCGGCACCACGCAATACACCACCACCCTGCCAACCCCGGTGGGGCTGGCCAATACCAGCGTGTATTACATCATCTGGAACAACACCGCCGTGGCGCAGACCATCGCCACCCCGGCGGCCAGCATCCTGGCCTCCTTCGCCGCCGGGGCCTCGATCGCGCTGCCGGCGCAATCGATCTGCCTGCTGGTCTCGGATGCGGCTAATTGGCTGTGCTCCATGCTGCGCGGTGACCCGGCCTATGCGCCGGCGGCGGGCAGCCCAGGGCAGGGGTTCAGTGTCTCCAGCCTGACCTTGAACAATATCGGCTCGCAGGCCGTGATTTACACGGATTCAGAGACGGGCGGCCTTGGGCCGAATGACATCGTGTTCCGGCTGGGTGCCAGCGGCTCGTATAAATACGCCACGCTGGATGCCTCCGGGAATTTGCTGCTGCCGGGTTATGCCGTGGTGGCCAATGCCGCGGCGAATAACCAGGCGGTCAATCTGGGCCAGGCGAACGGGCTGTATGCTAGCATCGCAGGCAATGCCAGCCAGGGGTTTTTAGTCGCGGCCCCATCGTCCGGGGATAACAGCGCCCGTGCGCCGAATACGTCTTGGATTTGGTCTAATATCCAAACGCTTGTTGCGGGCTGCATCGCGGGGGTGGCCACGGCCACGGGCTTTTCAGGCTCCTTTGGCACAAATGGCTATATTAAGCTGCCTGGCTGGCTGGGCGGCTTTATCACGCAATGGGGCGCGGTTACAGTTTCGCAGCAGGCATCAACGGCATTCAACTTTCCAGTGACGTTCCCGAATGCGGTGCTGGGCGTTACGTCAACACTGCGCAATGGCTCTCTGAACATGGGCGCACAATTCTCTTCCGGTGCGGACGTTATCAGTAATTCTCAATTTGCTGTAAAATACTACAGCTATTCCGGCGGCGGTACGGGAAACTTTTTCTGGCTGGCTTGGGGAAATTAAATAATGCCCAAATATGCTTACTTCGACAGCTCGGCAGTTTCGCCCGTTCCGGTCAAAGGCTGGTATGATACCGATGATTTTTCGTATCCAAATATGCCGGCGGCGGCAGACTTGCTGATGGTCACTGACGATCAATACGCATCACGCATGCAAAACCCAACCGGCTGGGCGGTGCGCGACGGCACTGATCTAGTGGCCTATACGCCACCCGCACCGTCACTGACGCTCGCTCAACAGGCCCAGGCCGGGCTGAATAACGCGCGCGCCTATGTGCAAAGCACTTATCTCATCCTCAACGAGGCCACCCCCGATGCCTGGGTCGCCTACATCAAGGCGCTGATGGCCATTGCCAATGGCAGCGACACCGCCGCCACCGCGCTGCCGGCGCAGCCCGCGCCGTAACCAGCCTGGCGCCAAGCGGGCATAATCAGACACCAACCAGGCGCCCGCCCGCCTGGCGGCCTGGAAAACCCACGGGAGGAAGCGGGCGCCTCGGCCCAGCATCATGCGGCCCTGACATTTTGCCGAGGAGCCGATGCCCGATAGTTTTCTGCATGGCGTGCAGGTCATTGATGTGACCGATGGCGCCCGCACCATCAGCACGGTGGCGTCCAGCGTCATC
>JAQUAC010000302.1 GCA_028687415.1 Acidocella sp.
CCGTTGGCATAGGTTGTAGGGTCGCTGTTGGTCAGGCTTTGTTTGCTGATGGTGGTGAATTGCTGGTAGAGCTGGGTAGTTGTTCCCACCGTCGTTTTTACGCTGCGAACAGGCCAGTAGCTGTTGACCCAGAAATCATAGGGTATTTGGACGAAGAAGCCGATGACAGGCTTGTAGCGTAAATGAACATCCACCACGATGATGGGGGAAGGTGGCACGGGGAATGTGCTGCTATAAATCTGGCTCAGTTTCAGGGTGCGCAGATTGGTCAAATCACTTGAACTGCCTTGCGCCGGTATCGTCTGGTTCAGGGAGCCTGGCCATGCGGCTGCACTTGTCGGAATAGTAGCGAAGTTAGAGCAGGAGCGCAGTGGTGACGTACTCGTAATGATGGAGGTGGTCACCTTAGTGGTTGAGCCTGAAGGAGTATAGGTGACGGAGCTGTTTTGGGAGGTTGATTGCTGGAAAGTCCGGCCGCTATCCCCGCCAGTGTAAACAACGCTCCAGGCCACGACAGGTGTATAGCAGGCGGTTGTACTGCATGTTGAAGTGGTATTGGTTGGCTGAAAGGTTATTGACGAGATGGTGATGGATTTCACGCCATCCTGGAGGCCCGTACGCAGAGAGGGAACGTCTCCCCATATCTCGGAGGCGGCTTGTTGTATTTGGTCGTAGGTGAGTATTGTTGAGCTGCTCGATTGTACTGAGGTGCCAGTAACCGATGCGGCGATGGAGTGTGCGGCGCTGTAAACCTGTTGGTAGACTATCAAAGCGCTAGACAAATCATAAACGCCAAACAGCATGATGACGAGAAGAGGCGCCACCAATACAAATTCAAGCGCCGCGACTGAACGCCGGTCATTTCTAAAGCTCCGGTGCCGTGCATGGGGAATCAGCATTGGAGCGGTGGGTTGGCAATAGGAGTGAAAGCTTCGGTAGCAAGGGCGGCGGTTGCAAAGATAGGCCGCACAAAACTGCCGTTATACAGCACTGGGCTCAGTAACCCGGCCAGGAAACTTGGCGCTACATACACTGCGCTCAGCAAGATCGGAGATTGTGAGCTCGGATTGCAGTATCCGGAAGAGGAGCTTGTGGTGGCGCAAGGAGAAGTATTGAGCGAGGCCCCGCTCCCTACGCCCTGAACGCTCCAAAAACCGCCAAGTTGCAAATTTCTGCCGGAAACAGGTGGGGTGCCTGTTGTGGCATCATAAAAATCTAAGTTTGCACAGGTGCCGGTGGAAAAATTCATTTCTTCTACCCGCAAAAAAAGGCTGTTGCAGTTCAGCAATCCGCTAGTTGATGCGGGGCAGAAATATGTGCTCATGAAGGAACTGGCGCTGTCGGAATCTTCCGTCTTACCGACCTGAATGTCACGAGCGACAATCTGCAAGGAATTGCTGAGCACTTCCTGCAAAAATAGATCGTAAGAGATTTCGAACACCATGAGCAGGAGCGCGAAGAACACTGGCGCGACCATGGCGAATTCCAGGGCGAATGCGCTGCGACGGTCTTTCAAAAGAAGGGGACGGGGGCGTTTGGAGGGGGTTCGCCACCAGAAAACATGTGTCAGCGCAGATGTTTTAGTTAACATGCCCAGATTACAACCCTGTTTAATAAACAAACCGTAAGTATTTTATCCGGATAACGCTTTAGGAACAAGGGGGAAGCTCATTGTGGTTTCGGCTCAAAAGGCTTGCTGTCTCCAATCAGAGGAGGCAGGGGGCGGAATGTTCAGTGCTTGAAGGTGCTTTGGTTGCTTTTGTTGAAGCAAGCCAAATGGCCAGCCTCCCCTAAACCACAGCCCCCGCCGCGGCGCAGAACGCCACCACCAGGATCGGCCGTGCCTGCCCGGCGGTGAGTAGCAGCAGTGCCCCCAGGGCGACGGGGAAGTCCCAGGGGCTGCTGATGGTGCTGAGCGTGAGCAGGTTGATGAAGGCCGCGCCCAGCAGGCCGACGACGGCGGCGTTCAGCCCCTTTACCATCGCGGCGATGACGCTGCGCTCCTGCAATTGCTGCCAATAGGGCAGGGCCCCGGCGACGATCAGCAGGCCGGGCAGGAAGATGGCGACGGTGGCGATGGCCGCCCCGGCATTGCCGCCCGAGATTTCGCCCAGAAAGCTGGCGACGGTGAAGAGCGGTCCCGGCATGGCCTGCGCCGCACCGTAGCCGGAGAGGAAGAGTTGCGGCGAGACCCAGCCCGGCACAACCACGGCATCGCGCAGCAGCGGCAGCACCACATGGCCGCCGCCGAACACCAGCGCGCCGGAGCGGTAGAACGCCCCCGCCAACGCCCAGGGGCCGGAAGCGGGCATCAGGAACGCCGCCAGCAGCAGCACGGCGAATAGCGCCAGGCAGAGCAAAGCCGGGCCGTGCAGTTTTATCTCGCGCCTCGGGTCCGGCCATTCACGGGCCAGGCGGCGCGTCTCGCGGTGGCGGGCCAGGGCGCTGTCATCCAGCGTGGCCCAGCCGGTTAGCGCGCCGATAAACAGCACCAGCAATTGTCCACCCGTATTTGGCATCAGCCCCAGCACCGCCGTGGCCAGCAGCGCCAGCGCCCGGCGCGGTGTGTCAGGGCACAGGCTGCGTGCCATCAGCCACACCGCCTGCGCCACCACGGCCACCGCCGCCAGCTGCAACCCGTGCAGCACGCCGCGCGCCATGGCTGAGCTTTGAAACAGGCCTGCGTAATGTGCGATGGCCGCCATGGCCAAGGCGGAGGGCAGGGTGAAGCCCACCCAGGCGGCCACGCCGCCAGCCAGCCCGGCGCGCTTCAGCCCGATGCAGAAGCCCGTCTGCGAGGAGGCAGGCCCCGGCAAAAACTGGCAGAGTGAAAGCAGCGCGCCGTAATCCTCCATGGAGATCCAGCCGCGCTTCTCCACGAACTCACGGCGGAAATAGCCCAAATGCGCGACCGGACCGCCGAACGAGCTGAAGCCCAGCTTCAGGAACGTCCACAGTACCTCGAGAGCCGCGCCAGTCCGGTTCATACCGGGGCGAGCAGAGTGCCGAGCTTGTGCCCGCCGAGTATGTGGGCATGGAAATGCGGGACTTCCTGGCGGCTGTCCGGCCCGGCATTGCAGATCAGCCGGTAGCCGCTCTCCTCAACGCCCGCCAGCTTTGCCACTGCCGCCACGGCGCGCCAGAAACCAGTGATTTCCTCAGGGCTCGCCTTGGCGCCGAAATCGGCGATGGAAACGTATTTGCCCTTTGGGATCACCAGCACATGCACCGGCGCCTGCGGGCGGATATCGGGGAAGGCCAGCGCGTACTCATCCTCATAGAGCTTTGTGCACGGTATCTCGCCGCGCAGGATCTTCGCGAAGATGTTGGTGTCATCGTAGGGCATGCCGCTTCCTTACGGGATTTTCTTAGTGGGAAAACCAATATTCGCGGGCTTGCGCGCCGCTTTTTCAGCGATGCCGCTCATGCCCTCGCGCCGTGCGAGTTCTGCCCAGACCTGTTC
>JAQUAC010000303.1 GCA_028687415.1 Acidocella sp.
GGCATGGGGCGGCCGAGTGCGGCGCCGTCGGCGCGCAGCAGCAGCATGCCGTCCGCCGCGCGCTCAAGGCGTATGTCGGCGGAGGTTTCGCCCAGCACCGGAGCCGGGCCGGTATCTATCGTGAAGCCGAATTTGGCGGGGAGGAGCGGCGCTTGGGCCAGTGCCCTGGCCAGGGCGGCGGCCAGCTCCAGGGTGCCGTCGCCGGCCCGCCAGAACGGGGTGACGGTGATATTGCGGGTCCGTTCGGCGGTTTCGTCGGCATCGAGCAGGTTGAGCACCGCCAGCTCCCGCAATATTGCCGCATGGTCCGCCGGGGTGATGCCGCGCAGTTGCAGATTGGCGCGGGCGGTGAGCGCCAGCACGCCAGGACCATGCGCCTGGGCAAGCCGTGCCAGCCCGCGCGCCTGGCGGGCGGTGAGCCGCCCCTCCGGCGGGCGGATGCGCAGGATCAGCCCGTCCGCGGCCGCCATGGGGCGATGCGCGCCGGGGCACCAGCCTTTGATCAGCCCGTGGCTCATGTCCCGTCCTCCAGGCTGGCGGCGATGGCGTTGCTGCGCGTGCGCCACAGCCCGGCCGCGCGCAGGCGGGTAAAGACATCGTGCAGCCGGGCCAGCGCCGCCGGGTTCTCCCGCGTCAGGAAGTCCACCATTTCGGGCCGGCCGAGAGTGGCCTCGTGGTACAGATCGAACAGATGAGCGGGCACGGCGCCGGCCAGATGCGCGAAGGCGGCCATATGGTCCAGCGTTGCCGAGATCTCCGCGCCGCCGCGGAAGCCGTGCGCCATCATCCCCTCCGCCCAGGCCGGGTTGGCGGCGCGGGCGCGCACCACGCGGGCGATCTCCTCGGGCAGGCGGCGGGCATGGGGCTGGTCGGGGCGGGTCACGTCCAGATGGTAGAGAGCTGGAGGGGCGTGGCCAAGATGCACCATGGCGGCGGCGAACCCGCCCTCATGCGCGGCGTAGTCGGCGGCGAGCAGCAGGTCGGTCTCGGGCAAATCCTGAGCGTGGACAAAACTATCCGTGTCCGCGAGGCGCGCCCGCAGCGCTGCCTGATCTTCCTGTATCTGCCCGTCCGCGCCGATGCGCCAGCCCGAGCCGGTGAGCCAAGCCTCCCCCGCCCGGGCGCGGGCCTCGGGCGAAAACTCATCCAACGCCGCCCCCATGTTCAGCCCATACGCGCCGGGACGGGGGCCGAACACGCGCGGCGCAAGCCGGATGTAAGGGTTGTCGGCCGGGTCCTCCTCGCGCGCCGCCAGCGCCGCAGCGCCGGCCTCGAAAAGCTGGGCGAGCTGGGGGAAGATGTCGCGGAACAGGCCGGAGACGCGCAGCGTGATGTCGATGCGCGGGCGCCCGAGCAGGGCCAGGGGCAGGATCTCGAAGCCATCCACCCGGCTGCCCCCCGCCTGCCAGCGCGGAGCCAGCCCCGCCAGATGCAGCGCCATGGCGAAGTCCTCGCCCGCATTGCGCATGGTGGCTGAGCCCCAGAGATCGACCAGCAGCCCTTTTGGCCAGTCGCCATTGTCCTGCAAATGCCGCCGCAGCAGCTCCTCAGCCAGCTTCACGCCCTGGGTGTGGGCCGCCGGGGTGGGCACGGCGCGCGGGTCCACGGCGAACATGTTGCGACCGGTGGGCAGCACATCCCGCCGCCCGCGCGCCGGGGAGCCGGAGGGGCCAGGCGGCACGCGCCGCCCCGCCAGCGCCGCCAGCAGCCCGGCCCGCTCCGCCGCGCCGCATTCGCCCCGGCCAAAGATATGCAGCCCCTCGCCAAAACGGCTTTCCTTGAGGTCGCAGACGAAGCGGTCAATGCGCGTTATGGCCTCGGCCAGTGAGGCCTCGGGCGTCAGGTCGAGATCTTGCTCGATGCCTTGCGCCCGCGCTTCCTCGCGTATGGCCATGATGAGCCGGTTGCGCCGGGGCGGGTCCAGCCCGTCGGCGGTGGCATATTCGTCGAGCAGCGATTCCAGCGCGGCAAGTGCCTCGGGCACGGCGGATGGCGCCAGAGGGGGCGGCAGATGCCCGATGGTGACCGCCCCGATGCGCCGCTTAGCTTGCGCGGCCTCGCCGGGGTCGTTGACGATGAACGGGTAGAGCACGGGCAACGGGCCGGTGAGCGCCTCTGGCCAGCATTCGTCCGAGAGTGCCACGGCTTTGCCCGGCAGCCATTCCAGCGTGCCATGCGCGCCCATATGCACCAGCGTGTGCAGCCCCTGCGCCCGCAGCCAGAGGTAAAACGCCACATAGCCATGGCGGGGAGTGGCGGCGAGGTCGTGATATGCTTCCTCCCGCGCGGTGGCACTGCCGCGCTCGGGTTGCAACGCCAGCAGCGCCCGCCCTGTCCGCAGGGCCTGGAAGCGGAACGCGCCGTCCTGTGCGGCGGGATCGTCTTCCGGCGCGCCCCAGGCCTCGTTCAGCGCGGCGCGCAGTGTTTCGGGCAATTGCGTCAGCGCGGCACGGTATGCGGCCAGGGGCCAGGAGAGCGTTTCCCGGTGCAGGCGCCCGGGCAAATCCGTGACCGGCGCCACCGTGTAGTTCCCGGCTTGTAAATCCTCCAGCAGCGCGTTGGCGGAGGCCAGAGTGTCCAGCCCCACGGCATGGGCCATCTGGTCTGCCCGGCCCGGATAGGTGGAGAGCACCAGAGCGAAATCCCGCGCCGGGGCGGGCGTGACCGCAAGACGGTGCCAGGCCGACACCTTGGCCGCCACCGCCGCCACGCGTTCCGCCGCCGCGCGGTGGGTAAAGCGGGAATATTGCAGCGCTTCGTCCCGTTTGCCGGATGATTTGAAGCTGATCACGCCCGCGAACAGGCGGCCGTCAATTTCCGGCAGGGCGACATGCATGGCGAGATCAGCCGGGGAGAGGCCACGCGCGGCGGCTGCCCAGTCCCGCCGCCGCGCGGTGGAGAGCGCAACCTGGAATACGGGCACGCCGGGGGCGTCGAGCGGTGTGGCCCCGGCGGCGTTGGCGGCGGAGAAGGCCGTGGCGTTGAGGATGGCGGCGGGCGGGTGGGCGGCCAGATGCCGGGCCACGAAATCCGCCGCCGCCGGGGGTTTCAGCGAGGGCACGAACAATCCGTAGGCGTTGAACCCGGCCCCGGTCAGCGCGCGGATGAGCGCGTCTATAGGCCCGGTATCGGCAGCGGTGAGGTAGGAGCGGTAGAAGACCACCGGCACCTCTGGCGCTCCCCCGGCGGGCAGGGCGGTGACAGCACCGGTGCCGGGCAGATACAGCCCGCATGCGGGCAGCGGGGCCGGGCTGGGCCGGGGCGTTACATCCAGCCCGGCTTCCGCGGCCAGCCGGGCCAGGGCGGTTTCGGCCGCTGCCGCACCGCCCATCTCGCAGAGCCGGGCCAGCTCGCGCAGCACGGGGACGGGCAGGGTGGAGAGTGCATCCAGCGCCGGGTCCGGCCTGCCATCACCGGGCAGAATGGCGAGGTGCAGGCCGCGCTCGCGC
>JAQUAC010000023.1 GCA_028687415.1 Acidocella sp.
ACATCCACCTTCACCTTCGGCCAGTTATCCAGATACGGCGCCACGATTTTGAGCAGCCATTGATAACAGGGGTGACACTCCATGCCGATGCGCAGCGTACCCCGCTCCCCTTTGGCGAATTGCCGCAGGCGCTCCTCGGCATGGGCAAATTGCGGCAGCAGGCGGTTGGCAGCCGCTAGCAGAAACTCGCCGGGCTGGGTCGGCTGCAGGCTGCGCCCTTCGCGCCGCCAGATTTTTACCCCGATCTGGTCTTCCAGCTTGGCGATGGCATGAGAGAGCGCCGACTGGGTCAGGTTGAGCTGCGCGGCTGCCGCCGTCAGCGAGCCCTGGCGCTCAACCTCGCGGATAATGGCCAGGTGGATGCGTTCGAGGATCGCCATGCGCAGCTCCATATGTGAATGAATTTCATCGATTTATGAATTTATACCATTTTTATTCATGAACTCAACCAGATAAGAAGCCGCCTCCTTCGCTCCTCATTTTTCAGGTGAACGCCCATGGTCACGACCCATAATCTCGGTTTCCCGCGCATCGGCGCCAAACGTGAACTCAAATTCGCGCTTGAATCCTACTGGAAGGGGCAATCCTCGCGCGAAGATTTGCTGCGCGCCGGCGCTGAGCTGCGCGCAAAGCATTGGCAGGACCAAGCCGCGCTGGACCTGGTGCCCGTGGGTGATTTTGCCTTCTACGACCAGATTCTCGACATGAGCTTCACCCTGGGCAACCTGCCCGCGCGCGTGCGCGGTTTCCACGGTGATGCGCTGGACAATTACTTCCGCGTGGCGCGCGGCCGCTCGGCGGCCGGGACCGATGACCATGCCTGCTGCGGTGGCGTGGCGGCGGGCGAGATGACCAAGTGGTTTGACACCAATTACCATTACATCGTTCCCGAGTTCGAAACCGGAACGCAATTCAAGCTCGACGCCTCCCGCCTGCTGGCCCAACTCGCCGAGGCCAAGGCCCAAGGCGTGAAGGCCAAGCCCGTGATCATCGGTCCGGTGACCTATCTGGCGCTGGGCAAGGCCAAGGATGGCTCAGACAAACTCGCGCTGCTCCCTCGCCTGCTGCCAGTCTACGCTGAGCTGCTGGCTACCCTTGGCGCGGCGGGCGCTGAATGGGTGCAGATTGATGAACCCATCCTAGTCACCGAGCTGGATGCCACCTGGCAGAACGCTTTCCGCGCCGCTTACCAGAGCCTCGATATCGGCGCGGTGAAACTGCTGCTGGCCATGTATTTCGGCCAGTTACAGGATAACCTCCCGCTGGCGGCCGCGTTGCCAGTGCAGGGCGTGCATCTCGATGCCATCAATGCCCGCGATGAGGTCAAAGCCTTGATCCAGGCCAGCCCGGCTGAGCGCGTCATTTCGCTGGGCGTGGTCAACGGCCGCAACATCTGGAAGACCGATCTGGAGGCCACGCTGGACTGGCTGGAGCCTGTAGCGAAAACGCTCGGTGAGCGGCTGTGGCTGGCGCCCTCGTGCTCGCTGCTGCATGTGCCGGTTGACCTGGAAAGTGAGCACAAACTGGATGCCCAGATCCGCTCCTGGCTGGCCTTCGCCGTGCAGAAACTTGGCGAGATCAGCGTGCTGGCCACCGCGCTGGCCCAGGGACGTGACGCTGTATCGCCTGAGCTTGCCGCCAACCGCGCCGCCGTTGCCGCGCGACGTGCTTCAGCGCGGGTGAATAGCCCGGCCGTGAAAGCCGCGGTGGCCGCGATCACCGCTGAGCTTGGGCGCCGCCAGAGCCCGTTCGCGGTGCGCGCGGCAAAGCAGGCCACCCTTCTGCATCTGCCGATCTACCCCACCACGACCATCGGCTCGTTCCCGCAGACCAAGGAAATCCGCCTGGCGCGCAGCGCGTTCAAGGCCGGCACCATTGATGAGACCGCCTACACCCAGGCCATGCGTGCTGAAATCGAGCACAGCGTGCGCGAACAGGAGGCGCTGGGGCTGGACGTGCTGGTGCATGGCGAGGCCGAGCGCAACGACATGGTTGAGTATTTCGGCGAGCAGCTTGAGGGCTACGCGTTCAGCCAGTCCGGCTGGGTGCAGTCTTATGGCTCGCGCTGCGTGAAGCCGCCAATTCTCTTCGGCGACATCAGCCGCCCGAAAGCGATGACGGTCGAATGGATCAGCTACGCCGCTTCGCTCACTGACAAGCCTGTGAAGGGCATGCTCACCGGTCCGGTGACCATCCTCAACTGGTCCTTCGTGCGTGATGATCAGCCGCGTTCCGTCTCCTGCTATCAGCTGGCGCTCGCGATCCGCGAGGAAGTGTTGGATCTGGAAAAGGCTGGCGTGCGCATCATCCAGATTGACGAAGCGGCGCTGCGCGAAGGGCTGCCGCTGCGCAAATCCCAGTGGCAGGATTATCTGGACTGGGCGGTGGACTCATTCCGCATCACCGCCAATGGCGTCAGGGATGAAACCCAGATCCACACCCATATGTGCTATTCCGAGTTCAACGACATCATCGCCGAAATTGCTAATATGGACGCGGATGTGATCACCATCGAGACCTCGCGTTCGGACATGGAACTGCTCGACGTGTTCGATGACTTCAACTACCCCAACCAGATCGGCCCCGGCGTTTACGACATCCACTCGCCCAACATCCCCGATCAGGCGCATATCATAGCGCTGATGCAAAAGGCGGCGGCGCGTATTCCCGCAGAGCGGCTATGGGTGAATCCCGATTGCGGCCTGAAAACCCGGCAGTGGAACGAGGTGATCCCGGCGCTCGCCAATCTGGTCAGCGCGGCACGCGCCTTGCGCGCGGCAGCGGCATGAATTCGCTTTCCCTCCCGCGGTTTTATGAAGCGCCGCTCTTTGCGGATGAAGCAGGCGATGTCGAAATTTCCTTCGAGTTCTTCCCGCCAAAAACGGAGAAGATGGAGATCACCCTGTGGGACACGGTGCAGAGCCTGGCCCCACTTGGCCCGCGCTTTGTCTCCGTCACCTACGGGGCAGGCGGATCCACGCGCGAGCGCACACATGCCACGGTTGCCCGCATTGCGCGTGAAAACAAAATTTCGGCGGCGGCGCATCTCACCTGCATCGATGCGGACAAGGCGAAAATCCTTGATATCACGCGTGCCTATTGGGATGCGGGCGTGCGTCGCATCGTTGCGCTGCGAGGGGATTCGCTGCAGGCCGGCCAGAAATATGCGCCACACCCCAACGGTTTTGCCAACGCCGCGGCACTGACCGCCGGGCTTACTGTAAATCCGTGGCACCTTTTGAAATATCGGTCGCAGCTTATCCTGAGCGTCATCCGGATTCCGCGAGCATGGAAGCCGATCTGGACAATCTGAAAGCCAAGATCGATGCCGGTGCCAACCGGGCTATCTCGCAATTCTTCTTTTCGCCAGATGTATTTTTCAGGTTTCGCGACCGCGTTGCCTCGGCCGGCATCGATGCGGAAATCGTGCCCGGCATCTTGCCGGTCTCCAACGTGGCGCAGACACGAAAATTCGCGACCATGTGCGGTGCGGCGATTCCTCAATGGATGGACCGGCTGTTCGAAGGTCTCGATGATCATCCCGAGACACGGCAACTGGTGGCCGCCACGCTGGCGGCAGAAATGTGCCGCAAGCTCTATGCCGGTGGCGTTCGTCATTTCCACTTCTATACACTGAACCGAGCCGAGCTGAGTTATGCAATATGCCATCTGCTCGGCAAAAGGCCTTTAACTAAGAAGACAAAAAACGCCGATTGAGCGCGGGGTTCATCGTCGGAAAAAGGCTAAAAGCACTGTCTGGTTTTAGCCGCTGCCTGTCCTAATGCAGTCCGTCTGGAATCGGCCCATCCTGCTTATTATCGGAAACGTCGATGGTAGCTGCGGAATGGCCGATTTTCGCAGTATAGCAGCCATTTTCGGAGTCATTACGAATGACTGAATTATTTGTGACCGATACTGAGCGTCAATATTTGTAAGTCATCTCGGATGAGGAGTTCCAGTATGGCCTGTCTACTCTGACAATTCAAAAAGTTTTTGGTGCAGCTTTTTTCAAAAAGCTGCGTGCTCCGTGCCTGGACTTTTTGCTAGCTGATATCGACATTTCCCAAAAGCTCCCGTCAAGTTTATAACACACCCCCGCCCGGCATCGCCGGGCGGGGGTCGTTGTGGTGCTTACTCCCCATTTTGTTTACGGCTGCGGGACCAGATGAGGGTGTACCCGTCGCTGCCTTCATCGCCGAACAGGTTGGCGTAAATCGGCGCGCTGAAGCTCGGATCATCCAGCTTGACCGAGATATAATCCCGCCCCTCAGCGGAGCGTTTGGACCAGCCAGCACCGAGATCAGCTTTTGAAACGTATATACGATGGCTGGGGGCGTTATCACTTGTACGGTTGGCTTCCGGCACGATGCGCACATTCTTCGTCTGTACGCTCAAGGTTACGATTTCACCGTGGAATTCATTGCCGACTTTCTTAAAGGTTCCGATGGTAGCCACGTCAATTCTCCTTGCTGTTTCGAGCCCGCGACCATCGCAGCCTCGATGGCGATCAATTGACCGGGGGCACGATCGGCCTGCACCGCATGCGGCCGTAGCGTCAGCGTAGGATGGCGGCGGCGGGCTTTTTTGAAGCGCAGCGCCCGCGAGGAGACAGCTTTAGCTGTCGGGGAAAAAAGCCCGCCGCCGCCATTGCAGGAAGGCGATCGTCCTTCGGTCAGATCAGCCACTGAGAGGCCGCGTGGTGCGGCGACCAACAGGCCTGGAGATAAACGGCAAACCCGGACCTGCGAGCAATCGGTAACAACAATAGTGAAATAACTGGACTTGTTTCACAGACATGCATGCTCGTCCTGCCGAAATCGGCACCAGCCACAACGCCACCGTCTTCATCACATGATGTGTCAAAGCTAAACACGGGTGAGTGCCAACATGCTCCAACGTGGGGGGAACAATCTCGGCCAACTACCCTGCCCCGGTTCACGCACCGCCTGCGCCAAACCGCGGCGATGCCGCCGACGGTCGTCACCTTTTCTGCTCCCATTCCGCCGAACAAAGTGGAGTTAAAGGCCCTCGATAAATCCCCGCCCAGTGTCGCCGGGCGGCTCAGTGTTCAAGCCGCCGACAGCGTCTCTATCAGCGGGCAAGCCGCCTCACCTCCGGCATCGCAACGCTGCACGGCCTCGGTCAAAACGCGTTCCATGGCCCGCAGATCGGCGACACGCCTGCGCACATCCTGCAAATGCGCGCTGGCAAGGTCTCGCACTTCACCGCACGCCTGCGCCCCGGCGCCTGCCAGATGCAGCAGTGCCCGCACCTCATCAAGCGTAAAACCAAGCTCGCGCGCCCGCCGCACAAAAACCAGCCGCCCAATATCGGTTGCTTCGTAGAGACGATACCGGCCCCGCCGGCGCGGCTTCGGCAAAATGCCGATCTTTTCATAAAACCGGATGGTCTCGATCGCGCAGCCCGTGCGGCGTGAGAAATCTCCGATCGGCATGTCATCCCGGCTCATGGCATCTCGGTTCATGGCATCTCGGTTCATCGGCCACCTTAATTCAGTGCTTGAGTCTGTAGCAACTACAGATGCTACGAGCCGATGACGCCTACCGCAAGGAGATCATAAAATGCCGCCAATCCCAACCGAACCAAACCCAACCAGTCGTCCCATTCGAGACACAGGTGCGACGCTCCTGACCTTGAGCGGCCTGGGCGCCGCGTTCGGCGTGGCCTCCTGTTGCGGCCTGCCATTCCTGCTGGCAACGGCGGGTCTCAGCTCGGCATGGCTATCCGGCATCGCGCTGTTCGCCGCGCCGCACCGGCCGCTGCTACTGGCCATGACAGCATTGTGCCTTACGGCGGGTGCAGGGTTGCTGTGGCGGCGCCAGCCCGCTGGCGCTTGCGCAACCGGCGCTGTGTGCGCCAAGCCCATGGTCCGTGGCATGACGATCATCAGCCTCATCGCCGGGCTGGTGCTGCTGGTTATCGGCTATCTCTATGCGTGAGGTATCTGTGATCCTGGAATCAACCATCACCTGCCCGCATTGCGGCTTTCAGGCGACCGAAACAATGCCGACCGATGCCTGCCAGTATTTTTACGAGTGCAAAGGATGCAACGCCCTGTTACGGCCCAAGCCCGGGCATTGCTGCGTGTTCTGCTCCTTCGGCAGCATCCCCTGCCCACCAATCCAAATCGATGGCGGGCAGGGTAGCGGATGCTGCCCCGTGGGATGAGGTGCTATCGTTTAATGCGGCGGATCGGCATTGTGAGGGCTATGCGCCCCCATTCCCAAAGCTCCACACCGGAATGCCGAGTTTTTTGGCCTTCTCGGCGAGGTTTTCCTGAATGCCGGTGCCAGGAAACACCATAACGCCGATTGGCAGGGCATCCAGCAGCGCATCATTGCGCTTGAACGGCGCCGCCTTGGCATGCCGTGACCAGTCGGGGCGATAGGCAATCTGCGTCACCTTGCGGGCATCGGCCCAGGCGGCGGCGATACGCTCGGCCCCCTTCGGACTGCCGCCATGCAGCAACACCATATCCGGGTGCTTGGCATGCACTTTGTCGAGCTTGTCCCAGATCAGCCTGTGGTCGTTGCACTCCATCCCGCCGGTGAAGGCGATTTTCGGACCGGAGGGCAGCAGCGGCTCGGTCTCGGCCCGGCGCTTGGCGGCGATGAAGTCACGGCTGTCGATGAGTGCGGCGGTCAACGCGCGGTGATTGACCATCGAGCCTGAGCGCGGGCGCCAGGCTGAACGTGTTTGGCGCTCAAACTGCTCGGCGGCCTGGTCACGAAAGAATTCCAGGCAGTCGCGCCGTTCCAGCAGTGTCTGCCCCTCGGCCGTGAGACGTTCCAGCTCGACGGAACGTATCTCGGAGCCATCCTGCTCCTTCTGGCTGCGTTTTTGCGCCTGCTCATTATCGTCAAGCGCCCGCTCGATCCGCCCAACGGCGCGGTGGAACAAATTGACCGTGGCCCAGAGCAGTTCCTCGAGATCAGGCTCCAGCCGCGTGTCGGACAGGGTGGCTGCGAAGGCATCAAATATATCCGCAACGGCGCCCGCGATCAGCGGCGCTTCGGGCAATGGCCGCGGGTCGGGCTCGTCCTGGCCAGGATGGTAGCCATAAAGCTGGAGTTCGTTGAGAATATGCGCGGTGGATGAAGCGGCATGCGGTGGCTCATAGCCGGTATCGTCAAAGTCGCGGGTCATGGGGTGCTCCTGTTTGCCGGAAGCCCGCGCCCATCGCGGCCTTCCATGGCGATCCCAGCCGTGGGCGGCGGCGGCCCGCACCGGTGAGGCCGGAGCGTAAGCGGAGGATGGCGGCGGGGCCGCTATTTTGCTTCGCGATGCAAAGCCCCGGCGTCACTCGGTATGATCAGTGTTGCTGACCGTTCCCCGGGGCGGCGGAAAATAGCGGCCCCGCCGCCATTGCGGGCCGCCGCCGCCCACGGCACAGAGCGCCCTCTCGGAAGGCCGCCGGCGCGGCCCCCGGCAACATAGGCATACCTGCCTGCGGTAACTCTACCGGCGTCATAGAGCAGCAATCAGCGCTTCCACCGCGTCAAATCTCAGCTGGCTTCATGAAGCGCGCGACATCCTGCGGCGTCAGTTGCACCCGCAACTTTGCCCGTAGTTCAGCGAGACCAAGCGCGCGGAGATCATCGTTGAAATCGCCAAGGGATGGCGAGAGGGTGATCGCCTCGATTCCGGCGGCATAGGCGCGTTCGGTCAAGCCCGCCAAGGCGCGCTCGCCCGCGGAATCAGCATCGCGGGCAATGTAGAGCCGCCGCAGCCCGGTAGGCAGCAGCAGGGCAGCCAAATGCCCGGCCGAGAGTGCGGCTGCCATCGGCATGTTGGGCATCACGCAGCGCAGCGACAGCATGGTCTCGATGCCCTCCCCGGCGACGAGCACATCAAGACCATTCGCCAGACCGAACCGGACGGCATGGCCGAGCAGATGGCCCATTGCACGCCGTGGTGTCTCAAGCGGTGCCTTGCCCAGCCGAATGCGATCAAAGCCGCCAGGATCGAGCCAGGTGCGGTGCACACCGGTGATCATGCCATCAAGATCGGTCACCGCCGCAATCAACGCGGGCCAGGCTTCCGGCATCGCGTCAGGTGTCGCACGATAGAAGCAGCGTGGGTGAAAGCGCAGCGCACCAGAGTCGATATCAGCAACCGCCACCGAGGTAATACCGCGACGACGCAAATAGGTTTCGCCAAGCGTTCCAGGCAGCGATTGAGCCTTGGCGAACAGACGCCGGGCAGAGCGTTGAACCTGTGCTGCCATAGCATCAGTATCGTCTGTATTATTTGGTGCGGGATCAATGCTGACAGCGGCTGGAGCGCTGTCGCTGCCAGCCAGCCCGAGAAACCGCCGCGCCTCCTCGGCTACGTCGCGGAAATCCGTCAGGCCGCAGTTTTCCCGGATCAAATCCAGCAAATCGCCATGCGTGCCCTCGGCGGCGTCCTGCCAACGCCCGGCGGCGCCCTTGCCCGTGCCGCCGCCACTCAGCCGCACAAATAAGGACCGCCCCGGCGTGTTATGAACATCTCCCACCAGCCAATAGTGGCCCTGGCGCCGGCCAGCCGACAGATAATGCCGGCACACTGCCTCAGCCTGCCGGGCCAGCATTTGCGCCAGCTCAGCCACAGGCATGGTAAAATCACGCTTGGGCATCGCTTTCTCCTCCACCACCAAAGAGTTTCCGCCAACCGGGGCACCAGCCCATCAAGCTGCCGAACAGCGCAGCCTATCGTTCCGCCCTGCCCACGCGCTATCTTCCGAATCGGAGGTTGGCCGGGCCACCACGCCCGCCAAAAATCTTCCACTCCCACGGCATCCGTGCTACAAGTGACCATCTAACTGGTCAGGAGCATCCCATGGGCAGCGTTAACCTCGCCGACGCCAAGGCGCATCTGAGCGAGCTCGTCGAACGGGCCGCCGCCGGAGAAGCCGTACGCATCACCCGAAGGGGCAAGCCGGTGGCGCAACTCGTCGCGGCTGATATCCCGCGCAAGCCGGTCAATCTCGGGGCGCTGCAAGCCACAACCGCGAATATGCCCACCCAGGCTGAGCCCGCGCGTGAGGCCATCCGTAAAATGCGCGACGAGGCGCGCTATTGAGCCTGTATCTCGACACGTCACTGCTGGTCGCCGCCCTAACCAATGAAGCCGAGACCCCGCGCATGCAGGCCTGGCTGGCGGCACAGCAAGCCGGAGACCTCGCCATCAGCGACTGGGTGATGACCGAATTCTCCTCGGCCTTGTCGATCAAATTACGCACCGGCCAGCTGCAACCCGTCCACCGCGCCGAAGCTTTGGCGATGTTCACACAACTCGCCGCTGAAAGTTTTTTGCACTTGGCCGTCAGCGGGCCGCAGTTCCGCACCGCTGCCCGCTTCGCGGACCAATACACGCTCGGCCTGCGCGCGGGCGATGCCCTGCACCTGGCCATCTGCGCGGATCACGGCGCCACCCTATGCACGCTTGACCGCCGCCTCGGCGAAGCTGGCGCAGCACTGGGCGTGAAAACGATGCTGCTGTAATCGCCCACGCAAAATGGGCCGTCCCGCTGCCGGGTTCGGCCCATCCGCATTGGTCATGGTTCTGCGTAAATTGTCCCGGGCATCCTTCTACCCGCCCTCCTGCCCGGCGATGTCGGCAAGACAGTCCGACAGAAACTCCGTGGTCGAGCAGGCTTTGATGGCCTCGGCGGTAATGAACAACGCCATGCCGCCAAAACCATCGGCGCGCATTTTCGAACAGGTGAACGCCGTCATCACGGTGATATAACGCAATTTGGCTGAGCGCCGCACGATGTCTTGGAGAATCACCTCCCACGACAACCCGCTCATATCCAGCTCAATGATGTCATCACCCGATGTGGCATTTTTGAGTTTCTCCTCCACATAGAAATACACTTGGCTTTTGCTGCCGCGGGTCGCGTCCAGCGCCGCGCTAAGTTCAGCGCGATTGACCCAGATCAGATCCGATGGGCCTTGCCAGGAATGGAAATACGTTCCGTCGCCATCCGAGTCCGCATCAAACATCTGCGAGAGCAACAAAAGCTCCAGCTTCGTCATATCCGCATTCGGAATGATTTCCGGTATCACGGTCGGTGAAAAATAATCCGCCATTTTGGCCTCCAGAAATGCAAAACCCGGCACGGGGCCGGGTTATTGGTTGAAAGAGATAAATGATAAAACGAGAAGGTCAGGCAGCATCGACTTCGAAAGGATCAAGCTGCTGATGCAGCGCCATGGTCCGGCCCATCCAGGGTTCGGGGCGGATCGCTCTGATCCAATCCGCGAAGCCTGGTATGAAGCCGAGATCTTCACGGACATGCTGCTCGCCGATCAGGCGCACAGGCACAATACGCCCCGTCGAGATCGTCATGACGGAACCAAAAAATCTCTCGGCCATGAAGATGCCTTCGGCATGATGGCGAAGTGCTCGATGCCGAAAATCCGATGAGATCATCTTGCTCTCATCGAACCAGGTATGCAGGCTCAAAAAATCTTCCGCCGTCCCGCCCCATTTTTTTGCAGAGGATAAAGCGTGGTGATAAGGATGCGCCATCTTCGCCTCCTCAAAATTCATGCGAATAGTTTTCGGAGGCGGTATAGCGCTCATTATAGTCGAGCGTGATGCTGCCCTCCGTTACGTCGAAGGTAAAATCGCCATAGGCGCCCTCATTATTCTCCCAGCCGCAATGCGTCTGCGCCAAAAAATCATAGGATAGCGCCTCAATGGCTTCGCGCACCGTATGGGTCTGGCGTTCAACGTCCGGGCTATCCCAGCCCGGCCGGAAAATCTCAATCCGCTCATCAGGCAATTCAACGACAACATCGCCGCTCTGGGCAGTGATGTCCTCGATCTGGCCGCTATCGCCATAGCCGTCGAAATTCACGATCACGGCGGTAATGCCATGTTCCGCCAGAATACCGAAAAGCACTTTCTTGTTGCCCTCGAGCACGGCACACGCGCGCTCGCGATACGCGCGTTCTTTTTGTTCCCATGCCGCCATAAAAAGATCAACCGCAGGAAGCGGTTGCTGACCAGATGCTGGATTGTGATTGTCTGACATGATCTGTCTCCAGAAATGCAAAACTCGGCACGAAGCCGGGTTTGGATGGTGTGAAGGAATAGAGGCGAGGCGGCCTTTGGGCCGCCTCGGGGTTCTGGGATCACTCCGCCGCGATCTCGTGCGGCTCGATCTGTGCTTCGTCTTCAGCGGATGGAAGATCGGCAGCCTCAACCACCTCGTCTGCCACATCCGCGCTGGCATCGGCGGCGACGGCACAATGCGTGGCTTCTGCCACAGAATCTGCCCACATCGTCATGGTCTCCACGCCTTTCGTGCGCAGCGCCTCTGGTAGCCAGCCAGAGCCCGCCAGCGCCTGCGCTGCGGCCTCGGCCATGGCGTCCTTCTTCAGCCCCTCAAGCCGTTGCGCGGCCTGCTCGCCCTTAGCCTCGCGCACCGCCTCCAGAATGCGCGCCTTCGTCACCCGGCCGAAATAATTCTCCGCCGTCGGCACCCACCCAGCAGCTACCAGATCAAGCGTCATCGTCTCAGCCAGCCGCCCTGCATGCGCCAGCGCCCGGGGGCGGCGATTATAGGCGTCATGCGTGGCATTCAGCGTCAGCGCCACGCAATGGGCGAATAAGGCCTCCCGGCTGTCGCTGTCGAACGCCGCCAAAACCTCCCATAATTCGCTGGTATCCTCCGGCAATTGCGCCGCCCAGGCCTCGTGCCGCGCATCAACCCGTGCCGCCAAGGGCGTATCAGCCAAGCCCTGCGCCTGGGCGCCGAACATCACGCTCTTCGCCTCAATCTCCAGGCAGGATTCGGCACCGTAGCGGTAGAATAGCCGCAGGCACAGCGCGTGCAGCAGGGCGAGGTAAGCAATACCGGGCTCATGGCCCAACGCCTCGCGCAGCGCCAGAGTGCGATAGGCCGTCAGCTCCGTCAGCAGCCGGTCGGGCAAAGGCTTGATGCCGTCTTCCTCCTCCGGCTCCGGATCGGCCGCATCACCGACATGCGCGACGATGATGCGGCTTTCCAGCATGGCGGGATCGCTATCATCATTTGCGATACCACTGCCCTCGCTTGCCAAATCCACCTCATCGGCTTCTTCAACCACCACCGGCTCATCCTCGGGGCGAACATAGCCGCGTTCCACCCGCAGCGCGCCACTGCCGTCGATACTGACAAACACACCTGCCATGGCAATTTCGGCAGGGTCATACACCGGCGGGCGCTGGGTCAGCGCGTCAATCTCCGCCTCGATTTCCGCGAGGCGAGCATCGGCATCATCGGAGACTTCATCCGCCACGGCGGCTTCCTCCTCGAGTTGCTCAGCCTCGACCCGTAACGCCTCGACCTGAGCGATTTCTTCATCGGTCAACGGACGGCGCGTGCCCGGAATGCGCCGCAGGCCGTAGCTGTGGCCATACGGAAATTCAGGTGCCATTTCGACCCATTTCCAGCCCTCGGCGCGGAGAGCATCGCCATCGCGCTCCAACTTTTCCGCCACCACGCGCACCAGCAGCCCGGCATCCTGCAACCAGCCGCCATCATCCTGCTGGAACAGATCGCGCATGATCGGCCCACCTGCCGCGATATAATCCTCACCGGCATATTGTGCCCGCTTGTCAGAGGCGCGCACCGCCCCTTCGGTCAGCATCCGGCGGATCTGGTAAGGCTCTTTGTTGTAGGAACGCTGCAGCGCCTCCCACACCTGCTCCTGGCGCTCATGGTCCGGGCTGACCGAGAACGCCATCAGCTGGTCGAGGTTCATCTCGTCCTCAGCATACACTTCCAGCAACCGGGGCGAGACGGCAGCCAGCCGCAGCCGCTGCTTCACCACCGAGACCGCGACAAAAAACACCGCCGCAATTTCCTCCTCGCTCTGCCCCTTCTCGCGCAACGCCTGAAACGCCCGGAACTGATCCAGCGGATGCAGCGGCGCACGCTGCACATTCTCCGCCAGGCTGTCCTCCTCTGCGATACCCTCGGTGCGCACAACGCAGGGGATCGGCGCGGTCTTGGCCAGGCGCTTTTGCTTCACCAGCAATTCCAGCGCGCGGTAGCGGCGCCCGCCGGCAGGGATTTCGAACATGCCGGTCTCGGCACCCGCCTCATCCAGCACGGGACGGACCGTGATGCTTTGCAGCAGCGTGCGCCGCGCAATATCCGCCGCTAATTCTTCGATCGAAACGCCGGCCTTTATGCGCCGGACATTGGATTGCGAGAGCACCAGCCGATCGAATGGGATATCGCGCGAGGCACTGAGCGTGATTTTCTGAACAGTTTTGGCCATGGGAAAAACTCCATGACGGGCGGCCCGGAGCCACTCTCCTGACCTATAACCCGTCACGAATTTTTGCTCCGCCCTCTGCCTCTCTGCCCGGCTCCATAAAAAATGCCGTGGACCAAAACCGGCCCACGGCAAACATAACCACGAAGAACAACGCGCCCGTTACGCCGCCCGTTCCAACAGCAGCTTCGCCTTGCCCTCCAGCTCCAGCCGGGCATCCTGATGCGGGCGCGAGCGCGCCAGCGCGGTGATGCCCTGCACGAAGTCGAACACGCTCTCCGGCGGATGACCTTCCTCCTCCAGTACGGTGGCGATAATCTTCGCTGTCTCGCCCTTGCTGAAACCGCGCTTACGCAGAAAACTCTCGCGCTCATCATCCTGGCGCGCGACAATCTGTTCCCGCGCGGCTCTAATCCCCGCCACGAACGGCGCGGGCGAGGAATTGGCAAATCGCCGCAGCGCCGGTGCTGCCTCATGCGCAAAACGCTGGGTCGCGAATTTGCTATGCCGGATGCTGATCTCCTGAAAATCCTCGGCGCCCCAGATGTTGCGATTGGCGCAAACCGCGCGCAGATAAAACGACGCGATACCCAGGGTCTTCGAGCCGACCTCGCTGTTCCAGCAATAGAACCCGCGAAAATATAGATCCGGTTCACCATTCGGCAACCGCCCCGCCTCGATCGGGTGCGTATCATCGACCAGAAACAGAAATACATCCCGGTCGCTGGCATAAAGCGTTGTCGTCTCCTTCGTCACATCCACATACGGGTTGTGCGTCATGGTCGCCCAGTCCAACACGCCCGGCACTTTCCAGGCGGTATCGCCGGTGCCATTGCCGGCGATCCGCATCACCGCCGAGACAAGCTCGTGGTCCCAGATGCGCCCATAATCCGGACCAGTAACGGCGCGCAGTTCTACCCGCCCGTCGTTGGTCTCCAGCGTCTTCACCAGCTCGGCGCGGTGATTGAG
>JAQUAC010000024.1 GCA_028687415.1 Acidocella sp.
AACCAGATAACCCCAGATGTCATTCTGCTGGACGCCAGGATGCCAGGCATTGACGGCTTCGAGACCTGTCGGCGTCTAAAGCTACGCTCTGCTTTTGCCTTGACACCAGTGATCTTTATGACTGGATTGTCGGAAACGGAAAGTATCGTTCAGGGCTTGCAGGCGGGTGGAGTTGATTACGTAACCAAGCCAGTCGCGCCGAACGAGGTGATCGCGCGGGTGAAAGTGCATCTTGCCAACGCCCAACTCACGCGTAGCGCGCAGCATGCGATGGATGCGTCCGGGCGCTACCTGCTGGCGACGAATGATGAGGGGCAGGTGCGCTGGTGCACCGCCCAAGCCGCCAAGTTGTTAGAGGACATCACACCCGCCACGCCCCTACCGCCCAACGTCATCGCATGGTTGAAGGCACGGGTGAATGGCACGAAGGACAACGTGCCGGAAACTATTATTATCGGCATAGGCGCGCTCGGGCAAGAACGCCGCATAGAGATCTCGTTGATCGGGGCATTGGCGCCCGATGAGTATTTACTCCGTCTGGTGGCGTTGAACCAGGATCAGGATCTGGATCGGCTGCATGCCCGCGTGAAGCTGACCCGCCGGGAAGCCGAGGTGTTGCTCTGGCTGGCACGCGGCAAAACAAACCGTGATATCGGGCAGATCCTTGATGTAAGCCACCGTACCGTGAACAAGCATCTGGAGCAGATTTACCCCAAGCTCGGTGTGGAGGGACGTACCGCGGCCGTGGCACTGGCCGTGCGAGCCCTGGAAGATCGTTAACCAGTCGACCTGAGCGCGTCTGCCTCACCAGGCGGGACAGGCACCAGCAAATATACGTCATTTAGCGTAGATGAAAGAACGCCCGCGAGGCAGGTGCTACGTCATTTTCCGCATGGTCTTTGTGCACATGAATCCAGCATCTTTGTCATATGAGGTCTTAGCTTTTTGAAGTTCGCTGGAGTGCAGCGGAGATCCTCACGGTAATCATGACGCCTTAAAAAGGGTTCCTAAATGCGCAATCGGTCATTCTCCCCTACCTTTCGTTCCATGCTCTGTTGTTCTACTCTGGCGGCCATTGTTTTGGGTGTATCTCCGGCGCATGCATCGGTGACCATCCCCATTGGCGACAATAGCTCGTTCAGCATTGGTGCTGGTTTACGCAGCAGCTTTAGCGCTACGCAAAATGGTGCGCCGAACGGCACCTCGGAAGGCGATGATTTCAGCCTCGAAAACGTGCGCGTCTACATGAACGGCACCATCACCAAGATGTTCAAGGTCACCTTCGACACTGAACGCGATTCGAATGGCACGATTAATGTGCTAGATGGCTATGTGCAATTCGAGCCAACCGATGTCTTCAACATCTGGCTGGGCCGTATGTTGCCGCCTAGCGACCGCGCCAATCTCGATGGCCCGTACTATTTGAATACATGGTATTATCCCAGTGTGGTGTCGCAATATCCCGCCATATTCGCGGGCCGTGACGATGGCGGCACCGTGTGGGGTAAAGTGTTTGACAAAAAACTGGTTTATGCCGTGGGTGCCTATCAGGGCCATAATGATGTGAAAGGCGCATCGGACCAGTCTGGTCAGCTCCTCTATGCGGCCCGCATCGCCTATAACTTTCTTGATCCGGAAGACGATCCCGCCTACTACACCAGCAGTACTTATTACGGTGCGCAAAGGATTCTGACCTTGGCCTTTGCTGGCCAATATGAAAAGGACGGTGTGGGCACTGCCGCCAGGCCGGGAAATTACGCCTCATGGAATGCTGATCTGCTCTACGAAGTCCCGATCAAGGGTATAGGCACGCCGACGCTTGAAGGTGCGTATTATCATTATGATACCGGAGGCGTTGCCGATGTGGCTACCAATTTCAACGGCGCCAACGGCACCGCCAATGTGGGGGGAGTGTCACCGGGCTCAGCTTATCTCATTGGTGGCGCATTCCTGTTTCCGAGACAGATCGGCTTGGGCCAATTTCAACCTGCCGCACGCTATCAGCTCTTTGAAAATAACCTGACCCATGCCGACACTCGTGCGTTTGACCTGGGGGTGAATTATGTCATTAAGGGCCACAACCTTAACGTCAGCGCTGATTACCAGCATGACAATACGTTGGGCCATAACATAGATAAATTCGTGGTGGGTATTCAGGGACAAATCTAATCGGGTTCGACTTTAAATCGCGCAACGGGGTTATGCGGCACCCATGGTGCATGAACCCGTTTTAATGCCAACGGCGTTAATTCATGACATGTAGTGCCCAGCTTCGCGTGGCGATTGATGCTATTTTATCTTTTTGTTCGATCAAGCTGTTCCAGGCGCGACAGCAGGCATTGATGATGGCGTTGGCACCATGCCCGATGGCCTCCAGCCACGCGCGGGCCTAGCCTGAGAGTCCAATGCCGCGCTCATGCTGGCACCTCGGCCAAGCTGCCATGGTTCGTTGCGCGGCGTCAGGCGGCCCCGCTGTACCGCGCAGACGGTGATAAAGCGCCGTCAGCCGATCGCTCTCTCGGGTCAGCGCAGCTGCGTCATTACGCGCGGCCGGGTCCACCGACTCCTGCGCCAATACGGAGGCCGGCTTGCCCCCAAAAAGACTGCCCGGTCAGCCATACGGGCCACCTGCGTGATATCGTGGCTGAAGATGGCGACTTCCGGCCCGGCAAGCTGGCCCAGCTCGGCGTCGCGTACGGAAATGACGCAGCTGTCCACCGTGATCGTATGCGAGTTCATCGTATGTGGCTGGGCCAGTGCCTTGCGAAAGAACCGCTTCGTTGCGGAGATGTCGCGTTTGGCCGACAGCAGAAAGTTGATCACCTAGCCGCATTTATCGACCGCCTGGTAGAGGTGGGTCTAGCGGCCCTTCACCATGATATAGGTCTCATCCACCCGCCACGAGCCATTGCTCAACCTCAAATGCGGCCTGAAACGCTTCTCGAGTTCGGCAGCATAAGCCTGGATCCACCGGTAGATCGTTGTGTGATCTACGTTCACCCCGCGATCCTCAAGCATCAATTCAAGGTCGCGGTAGCTGACCGGAAACATCAGATACTACCGTACCGCCCAAAGGATCACCTCCCCCGTGAACTGCCGCCCTTTGAGCGCATCACCTTGGATCACAACCACCACACATTACATCAACCCGGCACCCACTATGCCCGATCACAGAGACACAGAAATGTTTGTGACAGAACCTTCAAACTTGGCGATCCACAGCTTCTGATGGGCAATCATTAGATATTAAAGACCAGTTACACAGCCTCATTGCTCGAGCACCCCGCTATAAGCGCCGGTTGAGCGTCAGCCGTACATCGTCAGTCAGGGCGCGGAGCGAAACCGCATCCCTGGCGCCTATGACGGCAACCCCCAGCCCGTGATCGGCCCAGACATAACCGCTTCTTGCCATCGTGTCCGTCGGGAGCGGCCGCATGGGGGCCTCCATGTCCACGCCATGCATGGGCCGAACAAACACCGACAAACGCGGGGCTCGGGAGGAGTCATAGAGAAAGACACAAGCTGGGCCATGCGCCGTCGCCACCAAATACGCTCCCTTCAGGCTATAGCCAGCCTTGGACAGGTCCGGCGGGAACACCGGGTAGTTCAGCGCCTTACTCACCCAGGTCGCTATATGGGCGGGGTCGGCAGTCATGCCCGCCGGCACTGTTGCTTGTGTAAAGGTACGGTCGGCAAGCATGCTCTCCTGTGCGACCGCCGCCACCCCCGCGGGGAGACGATGCGCCTGCCATCCGATTGCTCCTCCCGTCAGCAGGGCCAATATGAGGAAGGCCGCCATCCGGGCGAATGCGAATGGCCGCCGCGCATGCGGCAGAAATGACAGCGTCAGCGCCAACGGGATGGCGTCTTCCTCTTCTAGCGCCCAGGCTTCCCGCAGCCTCTCCCTGTCCATCCGCCAGCCGGAGACGCGCTCGGCCTCCGCCGGATGCCTGGCAAGCCAAGCTTCGACAATCTGGCGACGCTCCAAAGCGAGTTGTTCATCAACATAAGCGTGCAGTTCCGCCTCGGTAACCGGGCCATCGGATCTTGCCATTACTTGACCCTCCGCAGTACCGGCCGCGATGCCTTCCCATCAAAGTTCGCCCGCAATGCGGCCCGCCCGCGGCTCAGGCGCGACATGACGGTGCCGATTGGTATGCCCAATACCTCCGCGATGACCCCGTATTCCATGTCCTCGACGGCCACCATCATCATGATTTCACGCTGCTCCTCGGGCAATTGGAACAAGATGCGCAGAACATCATACAAATCGCTCCTCGCCTCCTGCGCGGCGGGTTGTACGCCGGTTTCTGGATATTTAAGAGAAACGGCCAGCGTCCGCTTCAGGCGGCGCCAGCGGCTGATATGCAGATTACGTAAAATGGTGAAAAGCCATGGGCGCAGATCATTTCCGTCGCGGACGGTGGCCAGCTTAGGCAAGGCACGCACGAGGCAGTCTTGCACAAGGTCGTCCGCCGCCACCGAATCCCGTGTTAGCACGCGCGCATAACGGCGCAATGCGGGGATGGCGAGCTCTAGCCGGTCTGCCTCGTTCATTGTTTCACCATATCGTCTGCTTACGAACAGACGCGCCGGACATGAAACTTATTCCAGCTCACCGGACAAACCCGAAAATAAATCCGGCCCGAATGGAATATAAAGTCTCCGAACCGCGTCTTTCATGCAAACCGGAAGGGAAACTACGCATGATGGAGTTGATACGCAAACGGTTGGCCGAGCCAGGAGGCTGGCTTCGGCTGGCAGTGGTTGCCACCGTGCCCGCTGCGCTTGGAGCAGCATTCGTTTTCGCCGCCGGATGGCTCTCGCCCGGCCGGCTGACACCCGCGACCTTCATGCACACCTTCCTGGTTACAAGCGGCGCCCAGCCCGGTTTCAGGCGGAATCATGCCAAAGGCGTCTGCGTAACGGGCTGGTTCGACGGCAACGTGGAGACGGCCTCCTTTTCCCGCGCAGCGCTGTTTACATCAATGCGCTCGCCGGTTGTCGGCCGTTTCGCCCTGGCGGGCGGAATGCCGTACCAGGACGATACACCGGGAACCGTGCGCAGCCTCGCACTGCGGATCATGCCTGCTCATGGCGGCGAATGGCGCATGGGCATCAACGATATTCCCGTATTTCCGGCACCCGATGCGGCAACATTCAACGCGCTGTTGCTGGCCTCGTGGCCAGACTCCCGCACAGGCAAGCCTGACCCAACCCGCATGGCCGCATTCTTGGTGCAGCATCCGGAAACAAAGCGCGCCCTGGCGCTAATCTCAAGCCGCCGCCTGACCTCGGGCTTCGCCGATGATACATATAACAGCTTGGACAGTTTCACCTTCGTGAACGCTCAGGGCATTGCAACGCCGGTGCGCTGGGCAATGGTGCCCGAACAGAAGGACCACCCGCCCGCACCGCAGGAAAAGGGGCCCGACTATCTGTTCAACGATCTTATCACCGCCATCGGCCAGGGCGCGTTGCACTGGCACCTCATCGTCACGCTCGGCAATCCGGGCGACCCGACCGCCGATCCCGCTCTGCCATGGTCTGGCCCGCACCGCCAACTGGACGCGGGCACCCTAACCCTGACGGCGGCGCAAAGCGAGGATGGCGGCCCATGTACGGGGATCACCTACGACCCGTTGGTGCTCCCCGATGGCATTGCCCCGTCTGATGATCCCATTCCCGCAGCGCGCTCCGCTGTCTATTCCCGTTCCTTCACCTTGCGGTCCGGCGAGATAAAGCCCGCCAGCGCCATCACGCCCGCCGATGTAAACCCAGGAGCCCAATGATGCCTCCGGTGCCCCGTTTCCCCTTATTCGCACGCCTGCTGCACTGGCTGATGGCCGCGATGATCTTGACGATGCTGTTCATAGGCATCTTCATGGTGACAAGCGTTGGCCCGGCCTATCAACGTTTGGTGGATATACACCGGCCGTTAGGGATCTGTATTCTGCTGCTGGCCGTGATCCGCTTGCTCAATCGTTTTATGATGCGGGCACCATCCCTGCCCGATACCCTGCCGTTACCGTTGCAGAGAATTGCGCATGCCTCTCACATCGTGCTGTACACCCTCATGATTGGGATGCCGCTTATCGGCTGGGCGATGCTCTCGGCCGGCGACTATCCGGTGACGATGTGGAACGGCATCGCGCTACCACCCATTCTTCCGCACGATCCAGTGCTTTTTGCATTCCTGCGCGGTTTGCATACATGGCTGGCCTTTGCCCTGTTCGCGACCATCCTGGCTCATCTCTCCGCCGCCCTGCTTCATGGCCTCATTCTGCGCGACGGTGTTTGGCAGACAATGGCCCTGAGGTGGAACCCCGCCAAAAGGCGTGATGCCGGTTGAAGTTTTCGGCTATGCCTTATGCATCGCCAATGATTCGCCTCTTGAGCTTGGCGGGTCCGTGTTTACCTCCGATGCCGCGCGTGGCGCGAAAATCGCCAAAGAAATTTCCACAGAAATGGTTTTGTCAATCATTCTACCAAGGTCGAGGCGGACCTGCCTTTCGGCAGTATCGGTTGCTTGGGCTACGGACGGGAGCTCCTTGGCCTGGGATTGAAAGAGTTCGTAAATCATAAGCTGATTGATATCGTCGTTATCGATGCGCGTTTCTAAGAAGGAGCCGTTATGATACGGCTGAGAGGCAGTCCCTTGCCATGCGAACCTGGCGGTGAATGCCGCAGGCGTGGAGCAGATGCGCCCCGCGCGTTAACTTGCTGTCCGCCAAACCGGCAACAGGCCACCCAGATTGACATATGTGTGTCAATCTAAAAGCACATTGCTCACTGATCAAAAACGCTAAAGGATTTAACCTGAAGCTGAACCCCTCCAAAGAACAGAAAGACCCGGCCCGCGGCATGACCTCCCCGACGAAGCCCCCGACGGCCAACTCGCTGGCAAGTTTTGCGCCCGCTGCGCGCGTGTGGTTCGAAGCGGCGTTTACGTCCCCAACCGCAGTGCAAGCGGCGGCTTGGTCGGTCATCGGTGCCGGCGAAAACGCGCTGGTGATCGCGCCGACCGGCTCGGGCAAGACCCTGGCTGCCTTCATGCTCGCAATCGACCAGCTTTTTCGCGAACTGGAAGCCGCCGCCGCAACAGGTGCCGCACCCACAAAGACGGCGACACGCATTCTCTACATTTCTCCGATCAAGGCGCTCGGCGCCGATGTCCAGCGTAACCTGCAAATCCCGCTCCAAGGCGTCGGGGCGGAGCGGAAGCGGCGTGGCGATGCGCCCGTGGAAATCTCCGTGGGGATGCGCACAGGCGATACACCGGCAGCCGAGCGGACGGGCCTGTTGCGCCGGCCGCCCGATATCCTGATCACCACACCCGAATCACTCTATTTAATGCTGACCTCCAAGGCTCGCGAGACCCTGCGTGGCGTGCGCACTGTAATCGTCGATGAGGTTCATGCAGTGGCCGGCATCAAGCGCGGCGCGCATCTGGCGCTGAGCCTGGAGCGTCTGGACGCGCTGCTGGCGGCGCCAGCTCAGCGGGTCGGGCTGTCGGCAACTGTGCACCCGGCTGATCAGGTCGCGCAATTTCTGGGCGGAGACCGGCCGGTTACGGTGGTAAATCCACCTTCCAGCCGTCGGCTCGATCTCAAGATCGTAGTCCCCGTCGAGGACATGAGCGACATTCCAGCACGTGGCAGCCAGCCCGGCGACGGAGATCAGCAAAACGGGCGGACGGGATCGATCTGGCCGCATGTCGAGGCTAGCATCCTCGACCAGATCCTTGCCTGCCGCGCGACGATCATCTTCGCCAACTCGCGCGGCCTTGCCGAGAAACTCACGGCAAGGCTCAACGAACTCTACGCCGAGCGATTCGCGCAAGACGCGCTTCCGCAGAGCATTGATCCACCCATTCATTACGCCTCAGTCTCCGGCGGCACGGAAAAACGCTCGGCGGGCACGCCGCCGCTTATCGCGCGGCCTCATCATGGCTCGGTCTCGAAGGAGCAGCGCCGCGAAATCGAAAGCGCCCTCAAATCTGGCACATTGCGCTGCGTTGTCGCGACATCAAGTCTGGAGCTTGGTATCGACATGGGGCTGGTCGATCTGGTGATTCAGGTCGCGGCGCCGCCTTCGGTGGCGAGCGGCCTGCAACGGGTGGGCCGCGCCGGACATCAGGTCGGCGGCATATCGTCCGGGCTAATCTATCCGCGCACGCGGCGCGATCTGGTCGATGCCGCCGTCACCGCCGAAGCCATGCTCGCCGGCCGCATCGAGACGACCGATCCACCCCGCAACCCGCTCGACGTGCTGGCACAGCAGACGGTCGCGGCGGTCGCCATGTCGCCCCTCAACGCCGAGGACTGGTATGCGACCGTGCGGCGCGCGGCGCCGTTCCGGACCCTGCCGCGTAGCGCGTTCGACGCGACGCTCGACATGCTTGCCGGACGCTACCCATCCAACGATTTTGCCGCGTTCCGTCCACGTCTGGTCTGGAACCGCGAGACCGGCATGCTGACGCCGCGGCCCGGCGCCCAGCAGCTTGCCGTCATTAGCGGCGGCACCATCCCAGACCGGGGAATGTTCACCGTCATCCTCCCCGAAGGCGAGGAGCGAGCCGGATCGCGGCGCGTCGGCGAACTCGATGAGGAGATGGTCTACGAATCCCGTGTGAACGACATCATCACCCTTGGCGCAACCTCCTGGCGCATCGGGCAGATCACCAACGATCAAGTGATCGTGACGCCAGCGCCAGGCCGCTCCGCCCGGCTGCCCTTCTGGCACGGCGACGGTGCCCAACGGCCCGCCGAACTTGGCGAAGCGATTGGGGCTTTCCTGGCCGTGCTCGACGCCGGGACGCATGACGGGACCGAAGCTGGTGGCCTTGCCCCCCAGCCGGCGGCGAGGCTGAAAGCGGCCGGGCTCGACACGAACGGGATCGCCAATCTGGCCAAGCTTATCGCCGAGCAACGTGAGGCAACCGGCGTGCTGCCGACGGACCGGACATTGGTGATCGAACGCTGCCGCGACGAGGTCGGCGATTGGCGGGTCATTCTGCACTCGCCCTATGGGCGCCGCGTACATGATCCCTGGGCGTTGGCAATCGCGGAGCGCATTCGCCGACGGCTGGGGATCGATCCTTCAGTGATCGCCAGCAATGACGGGATTATCGCCCATATGCCGGACACCGCCGGACGGGTGCCAGGCGCGGAATTATTCGTATTCGACCCGGACAAGCTGCGGCAAGCTGTAACCGGGGCGGTAGGGAGTTCGGCCCTGTTCGCCGCCCGTTTCCGCGAATGCGCCGCGCGCGCGCTACTTTTGCCGCGCCGTGCGCCCGGCCGCCGCTCCCCCCTCTGGCAGCAGCGGCTGCGCGCGGGTCAGCTGCTTGAAATCGTGCGGGAACATCCGGATTTCCCGATCCTGCTTGAGACCGCCCGCGAATGCCTGCAGGACGTTTACGATCTCGCCGCACTCGACAGGCTGGCGCGCCGCCTCAATGACGGCACGGTCAGCATCGTGGAGGTAACAACCGAGACTCCATCCCCTTTCGCGGCAAGCCTGCTGTTCGGCTATGTCGCGGAGTTCATGTACGCAACGGATGCGCCCATCGCCGAACGGCGGGCCTCGGTGCTGTCGCTGGATAGCGGATTGCTCGCCGACCTTCTCGGTCAATCTGATTTCGGCGAGCTTCTCGACCCCGTGATCGTTGACCGCATAGAGAGCGAGCTTCAACGCTTGGCGCCGGATTACCAGGCAAAGGGGCGTGAAGGCGTGGCCGATCTGCTGCGCGAACTCGGCCCGTTATCAGCGGAGGAAGTGGCGTGGCGCCTCACCGGCGATAATGCCGAGGCGCATCTGACCGCGCTCGAGGCCGAGCGCCGGGCAATTCGGGTGCCAATTGCCGGCGAACCGCGCTGGGCTTCCACCGAGGATGCCGCCCGGCTGCGCGATGCGCTCGGCGTGACGCTGCCTGTTGGCATATCCGGCATATTCCTACGGCCTGCCGCTGATCCGCTCCGCGACCTGATCGCACGATACGCGCGCACGCATGCGCCGTTCACGACCGGCGAGGCCGCGCGCCATTTCGGCCTTGGCGCCGCAGTGGCGGACGCGGTGCTAGAGCGGCTATGTGAGCAGGGTAAGCTGCTCACGGGGAATTTCGGTATCGAGCGCCGGCTGGAAGCACGGGATACTCCCGTGCCCGGCGTCAATCCCCTGGCCCGACGCGAATGGGTGGCCGATGACGTGTTCCGGCGGCTGCGGCTGCGTTCCCTGCAAGCCGCGCGCGAGGCGGCCAGTCCAGCCGCCCAGGACGCCTATGTGCGCCTTCTGCTGGAGCGCCACGGCCTCATTGCCGAGACCGCCAGCCATGCGGCGCTCCCCCCCATGAGCCAAGCCGGAGGCGTGCTGGAAGGGCTTGATGGCACTGCCCGCGTTATTGAACAACTCGCCGGCGTGGCCTTGCCGGCCTCGTTGTGGGAGAGCCAAATCCTGCGCGCCCGCGTGCGTGGCTACATGCCCGCCATGCTGGACGAGCTGCTCGCCACCGGGGCGGTTTTGTGGTCCGGCCACGGCCAGCTCGGCGAGGAGGACGGCTTGGTTTCCCTTCACCCCCGGGACTTCGCCGCCGAAACCCTGCCAGATCGACCGGATGCCGATGCCACGGCGAAGCTGTCGCCTCTTCAGCAATCAATCCTCAGCATTCTTGCTGATGGCGGGGCTTATTTCGCGCGCCAGCTCGTGACATTAGCTTATGCCCGGCTGGCGGACAGGTCAGCCGGAACTTCGGATAACGGCCTCTCCGTGCTGGCGGCCAGCCTCGGCGCGGAGCTATGGGATCTCGCCTGGGCTGGATACGTCACCACCGATACCTGGTCTCCGCTGCGCATGCTTGCTGGCCCGCGCGCGCCACATCGCTCCCACGCTCCCCATATGTCCCGGCGGCGCGGGGGAATTCGCGGCTTCCCCTCCTTCGAGAGGCTGAAGCCAGCTCACGCCTCAACATCCCGCCCATTGATGACGCTTGGCGATCCGGCCCTGGCAGGCCGCTGGTCACTATTGCAACACGAGCCGGTCAACGGTACCTGCCGTGCTTTGGCGCTGGCCGATGGCCTTCTTGATCGTTATGGCATCGTCACACGCGGCGCGGCCATCACGGAAGATGTGCCTGGCGGCTTCCCTGCGCTCCAGCCAATTTTCCGGGGCCTGGAAGATGCCGGGCAGGTGTTGCGCGGCCGTTTCGTCGAAGGGCTGGGCGCCGCCCAGTTCGCGGAACGGACAACCATCGACCGGCTTCGCGAACTGGCGGAGGCACGGCCCGCCGAACCCGTTCCAGTCGCGCTTTCTGCCAGCGACCCGGCCAACCCCTTCGGCACGATCCTGCCATGGCCTCCCCACAAATCCACAACTCGCCCGACCCGCCGGGGTGGCGCGTTCGTCGTGATTTCCGGCGGACGTCTCATGCTTTATCTCACCCAGGGCGGGCGTAACCTGCTGACTTATACTGATACGGATGCCCCCGCCACGCTGACCTCAAGCCTGGCGGCACTCTCAGCCGCGCTGAAGCGCGAAAAGTATCTCATGTTTACGCTAGAGATGATTGACGATCGTCCCGCCAGGGTGACAGGTCTGGGGGATGCCCTACGCGCCGCTGGTTTCTCAATGGTTCCAAAGGGCCTGGGCTGGCATGGGTAGCATGAACGACCTCATGTTCGGCCGTACCGATGCGGCACAAACAGCAGAACTTTCCCTGGTTGATTTGCGCTGTAATCTGCTTCCCGGAAACTTGACCGTTGTAAATTAGAGTTTTCTGCCGTTTGAGCCGCTACCCTTCTTTGGACCACCGGAAGCTAGAGTTTCCGGCCTTCTGCCAACGACGGGCTGGTAGCGCCGTTGGCTTTTAGTAAGGCTGCTGGCGGCACGTTGCCAATTGCGCCATGCGGCCGATCCTCGTTGTAGTATCTGCGCCAAGTCTCCATCTTTTCGCGGGCGTCGGCAAGCGTCATGAACCAGTGGGCGTTCAGGCACTCGGCCCGGAAGCGGCCATTGAAGGCTTCAATGAACGCGTTATCCGTAGGTTTGCCCGGCCGGGAGAAGTCCAGCGTTACCCCATGAGCATAGGCCCACAAATCCAGGTCTCGGCTGATGAACTCGGAGCCCAGGTCAACTCGGATCGTCTGCGGATAGCCAATCTCACCGCACACCCGCTCCAGCGTCTGAACGACATTCTCACCGCGATAGCTGAACCGCGGATCAAGGGCCGGGCAGAACCGTGAGTAATACCAACCCGTCTAAACAGTGACACACGCCCAATCTCGTTTTCCGATTGAGGCGATACGGTTTGAGTCTTTGACGAACCAGTTCCAGGCTGCTTTGCAGGCTTTGAGGATGTCGTCGTAGCTGTCCCAGACCCGCGCACACAGCATGTTCTGCCTCAGAAAGCTCCATACATTCTCCATTGGGTTTAATTCGGGGCTGTAGGGCGGCAACGGCAGCAGGCTGATATTTTTTTGGGTTGTGTCAGTCGGTCACCCTTTTGATGCCAGCCGGCGCCATCGCAGATTAGGACGGCGTGGGCACCCGGCGCTACCTGCGTGCTGATCTTAGCGAGATGGTGGCTCATCATCTCGCTGTTGGCGCTGGGTGTGATGATGGCCGCACCGACGCCGCGCTCCGGGCAGATTGCGCCAAAGATGTAAGCAGAGTCATGGCGATTATCGCGCACCATAAGCGGCCGCGTGCCACGTGGCGCCCATACATAGGTATGGCCGCCTTTCTGGCCGACTCTGGCCTCGTCTTGAAACCAAATTTCTATCGGCGCGTCAGCTTTGGTGTTGGCGAGAGCTGCGCGTGCCAGATCGCGGAAGTTTTTTTAAAAGCCGTCTCGGCTTCTGGATCTTTCTTGGGATGCACGGGCCGCGGCTGGCAAGCCCCCGAAGTGTAATCCAGTCGGAATGTAGTTAATTGCATGGCGGCTGGTCTGGTTTTGCTGTGGCCGGCGCCGCGCCCTTCAACGCGGCTGGCGGTGTCGGCCACAGCAAAATCTCTGGCGCTGGCGGGCGGTAGCGGAGCGATGAATGCGGCCTGACCGTGTTGTACTGGCGGCGCCAAGCTTCGATCAGAATTTTGGCTTCCTGCAGGGTGTAGAAAATTTCGCCGTTGAGGAACTCATCCCGCAGGCGGGCATTGAAGCTTTCAATATAGCCGTTCTCCCAAGGGCTGCCCGGCGTAATGTAGGCGGTCTGGGCACCGACTGCGGTGATCCACGCTTGCACCGCCTTGGCGATGAACTCCGGCCCGTTATCGGAGCGGATGTGCCCCGGCACACCGCGCAGAATGAACAGGTCCGAGAGCGCGTCGATGACATCAGTCGAGTTCAAGCGCCGTGCCACCCGGATGGCCAACGCCTCCCGGGTGAATTCATCGACGATGTTCAGCATGCGCAGCTTGCGGCCGTCATGCGTGCGGTCTTCGACGAAATCATAGGCCCAGACATGGTTGGGCCGTTCCGGCTTCAGCCGGATGCATGAGCCGTCATTTAGCCACAACCGCCCACGCTTCGGCTGCCGCTGTGGCACCTTCAGCCCCTCCCGACGCCAAATCCGTTCCACGCGCTTCTTGTTCACCAGCCAGCCTGCGTCCCGCAGCAGCGCCGTGATCCGCCGGTAGCCATAGCGGCCATACTGCCGGGCCAGGGCGATGATGTCGGCCGTCAGTGCCGCCTCGTCGTCTGGTCTGCCCCCTTAGAAGCGATCCATCCTTGATGTAGTTTTTGGATGGAGGTTTTTGATGCCGCGGAAGATTTACAAGCCTGAGGAGATTATTGCGAAGCTGCGCCAGGTTGAGATTTTGACCTCTCAGGGCAAGTCAGCTGTTGATGCGATCCGATCGATTGGCGTGACGGACGCGACTTACTACCGTTGGCGCCAGGAATATGGCGGGCTGAAGGTTGATCAGCTGAAGCGTCTGAAGGAGTTGGAGGCGGAGAATGCCCGACTTCGGCGGGCGGTCTCCGACCTGACCCTAGAAAAATTGGTTTTGAAGGAAGCTGCTTCGGGAAACTTCTAAGCCCGGCACGCCGCCGGGATTGTGTGAAACACGCCGTGGCTCAGCTCGGCGTATCGGAGCGGTTTGCCTGCCGCGTGCTGGGACATCCGGGTGGCACGGCGCTTGAACTCGACTGATGTCATCGACGCGCTCTCGGACCTGTTCATTCTGCGCGGTGTGCCGGGGCACATCCGCTCCGATAACGGGCCGGAGTTCATCGCCAA
>JAQUAC010000025.1 GCA_028687415.1 Acidocella sp.
CGGCAGCTATAACATGCGCGCCCATTTCATGCAGCATTGAGCTGATATCGAAGAGCAGATCAGGTTCCGCGCCAATCGCCAGCTTGCGTCCGCCAATATGAAAATGCCCATCGAGCATGGCATCCACAAGCTGACCCCGTTGGCGACGATATTTTGCCGGCACAGCCCTTCCGCTGATTTCACTCAAAAACATAATGAATTCATCATTGGGACCAAGGCCACACAAGCGCTTGAAGAGCTTATAGGGTCTCCCCGTCTTTGCCTCCATCGCAATTGCAGCGGGCAGCATCTGCTCGCCAATTGCAATCGTCCAGCCCGCCTGCCCCATGGCTGAAATTTCTTCCACACCAATACCACCAATGGTCGTGGGAGTGAACTCATCCGGAATATGTCCGTCCAACGACCCAGCCAAGTCCGGTAAAAACGCTGGCACTAAACCAAAATCATCGAAGATGCTTCGAAGCTCATCAAGATCACCAGGCGTGAGATGGCAGCCCGGAAGCACATTAACACACGTCATATCCCGGCTTGCTATATCACCAGGCTCTGCGACCAGAACTTCTATCATCCTGGCAACGGCTTTCGCCCACCCATCTTGGAATGCATCCTTAAAGTCCGGC
The DNA here is from genome assembly GCA_028687415.1 of Acidocella sp. Taxonomy (GTDB): domain Bacteria; phylum Pseudomonadota; class Alphaproteobacteria; order Acetobacterales; family Acetobacteraceae; genus Acidocella. The sequence goes on from JAQUAC010000025.1 coordinate 621, forward strand.
GTGGAGACATAAATGATCGGCAACGCCGCGAGTTCAGGATGCGCCTTACGGATCTGCTTGATGTAGCCATCAACATCGTCACCTTTTGTTTCAGTGACGCCGGTCGAACAAATCCCGATAAGCTCTGGTTTCGTACGCTTATGAATATTTAGAATAGCCTGTTCAACATTCTCGTACCCGCCGAGAACTGTGGCAACCTCACTCATCGCGGTAGTCTGTAGCGGTATTGCCTCCTTGAAATGCCTCACGAACAGCACAAGGCCAAAGGAAGTGCATCCCTGGCTACCATGCAGCAATGGCATGGCGCCACGGAGCCCCATAAAGGCCAGCGCACCGCCAATAGGTTGACTCATCTTCAACGGATTAACTGCGCAAGCTTTTTTACTGGTAATTACATTTGCCATGATACCGCCTACTCCGCAGCCATAGCCAAACGCACCGACAAATTAGCCAGCACATCGGTCACACGACTAGTGCAGATACCACAGCCACTCATTGCACTTGTATGCTCTCGCAACTGCGTCTCGGTTGTTAGCCCATTGGTTGCTACTGCGTCCTCAATCGTACCAAGATCAACCCCCTTGCAGTTGCAAATTATCTTGGCTCTCCTAGCTTCCTCCGCACGTACCGGGTCCGCAGCCAGCGCTACTGCTTCCTCATCCATTTGCGCCATGGCCCTGTTCTGCCAATTCTCCGCAGGGTTATCCCACGGCGCTGGCTTGCGGACCTGCTCCCATACCGGATTGTAAAGTGCCTTGTCGATCTGCCGGACAAGCTCAACCATGCCCACATACCCCATATAAGCGTGATGACGCTCCTGGTTGATATCGAGCCAAGGCATTGCCGCCTTCAACGCAATGAACTGCGAACGCCCACCTGACAGCATGATATCCGCCTGCGCGTCCTTCAACATTTTATACATCTCACGCGGTGTCATATCCTCAATCATATGAGCATCTTGGCCCATAATTTCCTTGATTCGTTCCTTATCTTCCTTCGTTGATTTTTTAACACTAGTACCAACCAGCTGCAGTCCAGCTTCCTGCAATGCCGCCACCACCGACCATGATTTTACGCCCCCAGTAATCAGAAGCACCTTCTTGCCCTTGAATCGAGGCTTATAAGGCTCAATCGCCGCCCAGGCTTTTTTCTCCTCCCGCGCGATCACTGCTTCCGTCCGACCGATCAACTCATCTGGAGCCCCGCGTTCAACCAGCATTCTGGAAATTTCACGAAGAGAATCGCTTGAATCTTCAATCCCATAAAATGACCCCTCAAAAAATGGAATGCCATAACGCTCCTCCATTTTACGGGCAACATTGATCATCGCCTTAGAGCACACCATCATCGCAGCACGGGCGCGATGTGAAGACGCAATTTCACGATATTTTCCATCACCGGAAATACAGGCTAGAATGCGAATGCCAAGCTCATCCAGCAGTGGCTTAACCTGCCAAAATTCTCCGGAAAGATTATACTCGCCTATGATATTGATATCATAAAGTGTTGTATATTCAGGCTCTCGCGTACCAATCACATGATCAAGAATCGCTTCGCCCGCAAGCTTATTGCCAAGGTTTTTCGGTCCCACAAAACCTGGTGCATTAATCGGGATCACCGGCTTGTCAAATTTTATCGATGCTGCCTTACATACTGCATTAATGTCGTCACCGGTCATCGCTGGCACGCAGGTTTGGTAAACAAACACCGCGGGCGGATCGTATTTGTCTATGATTTCCTTGATCGCCTTATAGAGACGTTTTTCTCCGCCAAATACAATATCTGTTTCATTTATGTCAGTCGTAAAACTCGTTCGCCAAAGATTAGAGCCGGAAGATTTTGCTCCCCGATTATCCCATGAATTTCCTTCACAGGCGATCGGCCCATGAACCAGATGGGCCACATCCGTGATTGGTTGCAAAGCAATCTTTGCCCCGTCAAATGCACACCCCCCAGCCGCTCCACCCGGCTGCAACTGCTTCGTGCAACCCTTCTTGCGTTCCGCATCAGATTTATTTGCGTTCTTCCCGCAGCCCGGCTCGTTGAATACATCTTGGATCGTCGCCGATAGTGAATTCATGCGTCTCTCCTATCTTTGCAGCCGTAATCACAACCTCTCCAGAACGTATTCTTTGGTATCCGCCGCCGGTCACCCGGCGGCGGCATGGCAACTTAGCGAATGATGTCGAAGCTGAAATCCGTCTTGCCCGGCACATTCGTGCTCCGGTCAATCTCATCGAAAATCTTATCAAGAATCGTAACCAGAACCTTCATTCCGCCCTGATAACCCCACACCGGATAGCGATGATGATGATGACGGTCGAAAATTGGGAAGCCGATGCGGATCAGCGGCGTACCGGTATCACGCTCCAAATACTTGCCATAAGTATTGCCGATCAGGAAATCCACAGGCTCAGTAAAGAGCAGCGAGCGCATATGCCAGAGATCCTTACCCGCATACACATGGCAATTCGCACCAAACGGTGAGCTGTCGAACAAAGCCTGAACCTTGTTCGCCCAAGCCTTGCTACCATTCGTGGCAAGCACATGGGTCGGCTCAGCACCAAGCTCAAGCAGGAAAGCCGCAAGACCAAGGCAGAGGTCAGGATCGCCATAGATCGCAAATTTTTTGCCATGAATATGCGCGCTCGAGTCTGCCATCGCATCCACAAGCCGCCCACGCTCACGGGTAATCTCCTCCGGAATCTCCTTGCCGGTGATGCGCGAAACCGCCATCAAGAAATCATCCGTTGCCGTCACGCCAACTGGGTGATTAAAAGCATGCACCTCATGCCCATGCTCGGCAACCAAAGCCAGGGTTTTCTCCGTGCAATATTCTTGCATGGAAATTGTGGCTTTGGCGTTAATCGCAAGTGCGGCATCCTCCAGCGTTGTGCCGCCATCATACATGCGGAACTCGCCGTCGGTCGGGGTATCCCAAACATCACTGTTATCACCCAGAATCGTGTATTCCACCCCCATCAGATCGAACAAGCGCTTAATCTCGCGCATGTTGCCAACCGTATAGCCGTCAAAGCCACCAATGAAATTAATCTTGCCATTGGGTGTGCGCTCAAGCTTCGGCTCAGTGCCGGCCTTGCCATCCCAAAAATGTTCGATAATGCCTTTCATAACATTATCATAGCCAGTGATATGACTGCCAACGAAGGCCGGTGTATGTGCGAACGGCACATCATATTCGGCCGGAACCGAGCCTTTTTCCTTCGCCGTCTTGATGAAGGCATTAAGATCGTCGCCGATCACTTCTGCCATGCAGGTCGTGGATACCGCAATCATCTTCGGCTTATATGTGCTGTATGTGTTCGCAAGGCCATCAATCATGTTATTGAGGCCACCAAACACCGCCGCATCCTCAGTCATCGAGGACGAAACGCAAGAGGTCGGCTCCTTGAAGTGACGGGAGAAATGACTACGATAATAAGCCACACAACCCTGGCTGCCATGCACGAAAGGAATCGTGCCCTCGAAGCCCACGGCAGCAAACACCGCACCGAGCGGCTGGCAGGCTTTCGAGGGATTCACCGTCAACGCTTCACGGGCGAAATTCTTCTCACGATATTCCTGTGTCTTGGTCCAATCACGCACGCGTTCCACCTCAGCGGGATCGTGCGGATTCTCGAACATCTTCTTCTTGTTCGCCAGCATCTGCTGGTATTCCGGACCGCGGAATAGTTCGAAGTGATCGAGCACATGTTCTGCGTTCTGCGTCATGGTGAAGCCCTCTTGCAAAATCGTTACGGTACGTCCCCCGGCCCTCCGGAAAGAGCCGGGGAGTAAAATTACTCAGCAGCCAGCAAAGTCGGTGCCGATTCCTGTTTCCACGGGGCTTTCGCCATTTTCCAGATCGGCGCGTTAATCGCCATATCCATGTCGCGCGCAAAAATCGCGAAACCGTCATAGCCGTGATACGGGCCGGAATAATCCCAGGAGTGCATCTGCCGGAACGGCACACCCATCTTCTGGAATACGTATTTTTCCTTAATGCCCGAGCCAACCAGATCCGGCTGGATCTTCTCCACGAACTTCTCGAATTCGTAGCCCGTCACGTCGTCATAGATCAGCGTGCCATCTTTAACATAGTGCTGTGCAGTGCGCTGATAGTCATCGTTGTGACCAAACTCGTAGCCAGTACCGACAACTTCCATGCCAAGATCTTCATAAGCGCCAATCACATGGCGCGGGCGCAGACCACCGACAAACAGCATCACTGTCTTACCTTCAAGCCGGGGGCGATATTTCGCAATCACCGCATCCATCAACGGCTGATACTGCGCGATCACACGCTCCGCACCTTCCTTGATCTTGTCATCGAAGAAGCTCGCAATCTTGCGCAAAGACTCCGCGATCTTGCTCGGCCCGAAGAAATTATATTCCACCCAAGGTATACCGTACTTTTCTTCCATGTGTCGCGAAATATAGTTCATCGAGCGATAGCAATGCAGCACGTTCAGCTTCGCCTTCGGAGTAGCCTCCAGCTCCGCCAGGCTGCCGTCTCCAGACCATTGCGCGATCACACGGAGCCCCATCTGCTCCAGCAGAATGCGCGACGACCAAGCATCACCACCGATGTTATAATCACCAATGATTGCCACATCATAGTCAGATGGCTCAAATTTTGGCGCCGCATCAGCCGGAATCTTATCAAACACCCAGTCCCGAATGGCATCGTTGGCAATATGATGGCCAAGTGACTGCGACACACCACGAAAACCCTCGCAGCGAACCGGCACAATAGTCTTGCCGTCATATTGCTTCGACTTGACCTTGGAGACAGCTTCGATATCGTCCCCAATTAGGCCAATCGGGCATTCAGACTGAACCGTGATACCGTTGTTCAGCGGAAATAGGACCTGGATCTCATCCATCACCTTTGAAAGCTTCTTGTCACCGCCGAAGACAATGTCATTTTCCTGGAAGTCTGTCGTGAACTGCATGGTCACGAAGGTATCAACACCTGTCGTACCGATGTAGTAATTACGCCGCGCCGCCCAAGAATACTGACCGCAACCCACCGGGCCATGGCTGATATGGATCATGTCCTTGATCGGCCCCCACACCACGCCCTTGGACCCCGCATAGGCACATCCGCGAATCGTCATCACGCCAGGAATAGACTTGATATTCGACTTCACGCCACAATCAGATTTGCCGGCTTCCTGAACATTCAGGTGCTTCGCCCGCCGCTTGGCGGTCTTTTCCGGATAGACTTTGAGGACTTCCTCGATCAATTCCCTATTGCGAACCTTGATCTCGGCAACGCTCTGGGTTTTCACCAAACTCATATCGCTCTCCTGTAACTAACCCTGTTTGCGCCGCCGGGACGCCGGCCCCTTCGGGTAGAAGGGGCCGGACCGGCGATCGGTGTTAGGCGGCGGCCATTTCCGCAGCCAGCTCGGCAGCGGTCTTGCCAACGACAGACTCATCCACAGGCTTCATGATGCCGTGTTCCATCAGCATGTCTTCCAACTCGTCCATGGTGATCGGGGTCGGGATAATGCCCTTGCCGACATTGTTATGGATCTTGTTGGCGAGCGTGCGGTAATGCTGTGCCTGCGCAGATTCGGGCGCGTATTCCAACACCGTCATGCGACGCAGCTCGGCATGCTGAACGATATTGTCGCGCGGCACGAAGTAGATCAGCTGCGTACCAAGCTTCTTCGCCATCGCCTCGGCCAGCTCCAGCTCCTTGTCGGTCTGGCGCTCATTGCAGATCAGCCCACCCAGACGCACACCGCCGGAATTCGCATACTTCAGAATGCCCTTGGAGATGTTGTTGGCGGCATACATCGCCATCATCTCGCCGGACATAACGATGTAAATTTCCTGCGCCTTGTTCTCACGAATCGGCATCGCGAAACCACCGCACACGACATCGCCGAGCACGTCATAAGAGACGTAGTCGAGATCCTCATACGCGCCATTTTCCTCGAGGAAATTGATTGAGGTGATAACACCGCGGCCAGCGCAACCCACGCCCGGCTCCGGGCCGCCGGATTCCACGCATTTAATGTCGCGGTAACCGATCTTCATGACCTCTTCGAGTTCGAGGTCCTCAACGCTACCAGCAGCTGCGGGGAGGCTAAGGATGGTGTCCTGCGCCTTGGCGTGCAGAATCAGGCGCGTCGAATCTGCCTTCGGGTCGCAGCCGACGATCATAATCCGGTGCCCCATCTCGGCCAGCGCGGCGAGGGTGTTCTGGGAGGTCGTTGACTTGCCGATGCCCCCTTTTCCGTAAAACGCGATTTGTCGTAACGATGACATGAATGTCTCCTTTGAATCGATTGCCAATAATCACCACGCCACCGGCGCGGAGACGTCTCCACTCTCAGAAACGTGCTCGCGGTCACGGGAAGGAACACATCGCTCGTCCAAAGCGTCAGCCTGTGTTCAGCCCTCACTCGCCGTCCCGCGATCATAAAAGCAACCACCGTGCCAAAATTTTTTGCTGTGCAAAGCATTGATAATCAATGCAATATTTGAGATCCCAGCATAAACAAATCTCTGTGCCGAAGCCGACAGCTCTGTGTCGGCCTGTCGGGAATAAAACAAATGCGTTGAAAACGCCGGAACGGAATGAAACTTGCTTAACTCTTCAACGGTTTTTTAGCGAGGATGATATGCAAATCGGCGTTGAAACTTCAAAAGCTGTTGACCAGCGGCGTGTGTTCGTCATTGATGAGGATGAAATCACCCGCGCGGTGCTGCAGTTCATGCTGCAAGATGAGATCGAAACACACGAACATGCTAATCCTGAAGATGCTTTCCAGAGCACCAATGAATGGCTGAAACCAAATGTCATTCTTCTGGGTGCGACCTTTCTGACAGCACGGGGCACCGGGCTAATTTCTGAACTGGCCGAAAGATTCCAAGGTGTCCGTATCATCATCGTTCATGACACAGCCGAGGAAGACATCGCACTGGCAGGCATGAAAGCCGGCGCACACGGCGCTCTCAGCAAACCGCTGCGGGTGGAAGCTGTTCGTAAGAAAGTGGACACCATCCTGGGCCGGGGTGGCGCGGCACCACTGGTGCAGCTTGGCTTCATGAATTAGCACCATGGCCAGCATCGTCTTCTATGAAAAGCCGGGCTGTACCACCAATACCCGGCAAAAGCAGCTACTGGCCGATGCCGGACACACGGTCATCTCCCGCAGCCTCCTAACCGAAGCATGGACCGCGGCACGACTACAGGCATTCTTCGATGATATGCCTGTATCTTCCTGGTTCAATCAGGCCGCCCCAACGGTTAAATCCGGCGCCGTCAACCCCATGGCGGTGGATGCCGCCACGGCGCTGGGCCTGATGCTTGCCGACCCTCTGCTCATTCGCCGCCCGTTGTTGGAAATCGGTGAACAACGCTGCGCCGGGTTCGAACCGGCTCAGCTCTCGGCCCGTCTTGGCCTGCAACTCAATGCCGATGGCCGCATCACCCCAGAAGGGTGTAGCCATTCCACGCGGCTCACCCCCTGCCCACCACCCCACAGCAAGGATCGCGAAGCATGAGGAACCGCCTAGCTTTTCAACGAATTAATCCATCCGGAGCGGAGTTACTGTTCGCCAGCTGCAACGTCCTTGTGCTGGACGTGCGCGACAGCGCCGCCTTCCACCAGGACCCCATCCCTGGCGCGCAACACATGTCCATGGCCAATATTTCCGCCGTAATCAGCACCACACCAAAAACCGTGCCTGTGCTGATCTACTGCTATCACGGCCATGCCAGCCAGGAGTACGCCCAGATTTTCTCGGATTTCGGCTTTCTGGAAGTCTATAGCCTAGATGGCGGCCGTGCCGCCTGGACTGACAAAGCCAGCCCCCCTTCCTTTAGCTAGGAGCGGGCCAGCACCACAACCAAGTCCTCAGCAAGCCGACCGCCCTTGAGATGCGATTCCACGATCTCGTCAATATCCTCGGGCGTTTTCGGCCGGTACCACACCCCTTCAGGGTAGATCACCATCAACGGCCCCACGGAGCAGAAGCCGAGACAGCCAGAGGCCGTGAATCCAATCTCCGCCGCCAGACCTTCCGCCTCAATCCTACGGAGCAACTGGTCCCATAACGGCTGCGCCCCAGCCGCCCCGCAACTTCCACGCGGGTGGGTCGGCGGGCGCTGCGTATGGCAGGCAAAAATGTGCCGCTTATAGAGTTGCGGCACATCCATACTGGACATCTCCACCTGCGTCATACCGCGGCCCCGCTCTGGTTCAGCAATGTCTCCAGTTCGCCAGCCTGGTACATCTCGCGCACAATATCAGCACCGCCGATGAATTCACCGCCAACATAAAGCTGCGGAATCGTCGGCCAGTTGGAGAACTCCTTGATCCCCTCGCGAATCTCCGGATCGGCAAGCACGTTCACACTGGCAAATGGTGTACCGAGCCCCTCAAGAATCCGCACCACCGCACCGGAAAACCCGCATTGCGGCGCGGCTGGCACACCCTTCATGAAAAGCACCACGCGATCACCGGCAATAATGCCGCCAATACGCTCAAATGTTGGATTCGTCATGATTTTCTCCTCTGGATCGATGTCTGTCCCGCACTCAATCAGGTATGCATGTTTGCACGGCAAGCGCATGCAGCGCACCGTCCATCCCCCCCTTAAGTGCCGCGTAAACCATCTGATGCTGCTGGACCCGGCTCTTACCCTTGAATGCCGCGCAAGTGACCTCAGCCGAAAAATGATCACCATCACCAGCTAAATCGGTGACAAGTATCCGCGCATCCGGAAAAGCGTCACCGAGAAGCATCTCTATTTCGGCACAAGTCATCGCCATCGCAACCTCCCAAAAATACGCTGCACGGAACAGGACCATGCAAATACAGCGCCAATCTTCACTGTACGCCATACCGCAGATTTTCGTCGGCTTTCCGGCATCAGGCCCGAAACTCGACATCACTGCATGTCGAGATACCGACAATCGGCCTGAATAACCGCCTCATATTTTACTTTTACGAAATGTTGTTTACCATTTATTGTACTGGCTTGGTTTTTGCTTTTATGGTTTGGGTACAAAAGGGATTTTTGTAGATGCGATCCACCGGACCACATAGCAGCCCCTCGCCGTTCGCCGTCATCCTCGGCACCAACGAGATAGCTTCAGCCGTTGCCGTGGCCCTGCACCGGAACGGCTATTTCACCGTGCTTTCTCACGACCCCTTTCCCCCGGTGATTCGACGGAAGATGGCCTTTCACGATGCCCTATTCGACGATCAGATCGTGCTTGATGGCCTCACCGCGCAACGCGCCGATAGCAGCCTCGAAATCCTTCGCTTGCGTGCCCAGGCTTCCAGCATCGTCATTACGGAACTCGGCCTGCTCGACCTCATCATCGTGCAGACCCCCGCCATCCTCATCGATGCTCGAATGCAGAAATACCAGATCACGCCTGATCTCCGTCGGCTGGCCCGCTTTACCATCGGTCTCGGCCCCAGCTTCGCCGCGGGTGAAAACTGCGACTTCGCCATTGAGACCCTCCCAGCCAAAGCAGGCCAGATTATTGAGCGCGGCGCCACTGACCAAGCCGACGGCATTCCCCCCCTCCTCGGCGGGCGCGGCGCCGAGCGTTTTGCCTTCGCGGGCGCACCTGGGCACTGGCACACCGCGCTTGAAATCGGCACCCGTATTTTCAAGGATTATACGGTCGGATTTCTCGGCAATACCCCCATCATCGCGCCATTTGACGGCATATTAAGGGGCGTCGTCCGCGACGGCACTGAAGTCCTGGCAGGCACGAAACTGCTCGAAGTCGATCCGCGTGGCCGCATGGCCGTCTGGTTCGGTATTGATGCCAGGGCAAAACAGATCGCCAAAGCCGTGACACAGGCCATCACAATTCACACCGGCGCCACGGCAAAAGCAGGCAATCCGTTCTATCTGGTAAAGTAAGCCTAACCGCGTCTGGCCAAAGATCGCAGATACCCCTGCATATCGTCCGCCAGTTCCATATCCACGGCCGGGGCCATTTTCAGCAGCAGATCGGCGATAAACGGCTCATCATTGCGCGTCTCCGCCAAAACCTCGCGTAAAACCGGCACGGAATCTTCAATATGCTGAAGAAACGCCACCCCCGTCGCCTGGGTCTCGGTCCACCGCGCCCGGTGCCAAACCGCCAACGGATACATAATCTCATGCACGAAATTTGATTTGCGTGCCTTTTCCAAAAACCGCAGCCCAGCACTCCAGTTTTCCTTAGCGCGCAGCGGCGGCGGCGGAATCTCCCCGGCCAGCATCTTCTGCCCCGCCTGCCCGACGAAATCGTCCAGTGTCACCGGCGCCTCGATCGCGTCCCGGAAATATCGTAAGGCAAAAGACCCAGGGAAATCCTTGCCGAATTGTTCCACCAGCGCGACTTCCACCTTATCCACCGCCGCCTTGTCCCGGTTCAGCGCCGCCGTCATGCAAAATGCGAACATCGCATCATTGCCGATCTCGGCAACCGCCCCGCCGCGCAACTGCTCGGCGGATAATGCCGGAATCGCCCCATCCACCGCCGGCGCGGCCGCACCACTCCGCAAGGCTGAGAGGTAACTGGTAATCTCCAGCCACCCCATCAAATGCATGAGGTAAGCCTCCGGGTCCACGTACACAATCGCAAGATTCAACGGCTGCTTGCGCTTTTTCAATTCCACCATATCCATGCGCGCTAGCCCTTAATCCGTTGAAATCAGCACTTCAGGCATCTCACCCGGGTCAGGAATATCCAACCCATCCTCCTCCGCCAGCTCCACGCCGGTAATGCAGACATCACCATCGTCAATCACCAACTCAATCGGCGTCAGGCTCCGGCCCTGGCAGGGGCCAATGAAGCAAAGCCCTGTATCTAGGTCGAACTGCGCGCGGTGCGTACCACAGGTAATGAAATTACCCTCTTCATCCAGAAACTCTCCAGGCACAGTATCCAGCCGCCCACCTTTATGCGGGCAGGCATTCTCGAATCCGAAAAACTGATTGCCCTTACGGGTGATCAAAATCGGCCAGGGCAGCGGTTCGCCGTTTTCCGCCGCACGCATGAGAACAAACCCCAACGCTTGGCCGTCATCGACCTCCACTGTCCGGCATACGACAAAAAGTTCATCCATGGCCTTACCCTTTTCAGACAATGTCGAACGCGCTGGCGCCCATTTTGCTTACCCAGCAATCCGCGTGCCAAGCTGGACATCCCAAGCAAAACCATACAGCCTTGCCTATTCTCGGAGACCGCCCCAATGCCCGCACCAATTCCGTTCGATAATTCCTACGCCCGGCTGCCGGAGGCGTTTTTCGCGCACGTCTCACCGGCGCCAGCCCCCACCCCCCGGCTGATCAAGCTCAACCACGCGCTGGTAATGGCGCTGGGACTCGATCCTGAGTACCTCGCCTCGCCCGAGGGTGCGGAGATTTTCGCCGGGGCCAACATCCCCGATGGCGCCGAGCCGATCGCAGCCGCCTATGCCGGGCATCAATTTGGCATGTTCGTGCCCCAATTAGGCGACGGGCGGGCCATCCTGCTGGGCGAGGTTATCGACACCAGCGGCACCCGCCGCGACATCCAGCTCAAAGGCGCAGGCCGCACGCCATTCTCCCGGCGGGGCGATGGCCGGGCCGCACTCGGCCCAGTGCTGCGGGAGTATCTGGTCAGCGAGGCGATGGCCGCGCTTGGCATTCCAACCACCCGCGCCCTCGCCGCCGTCACCACCGGTGAGCCGGTATTCCGGGAGAGGTCTCTCCCCGGCGCCATCCTTACGCGCGTCGCCGCCAGCCATATCCGCGTCGGCACCTTCCAGTTCTTCGCGGCACAAGGCGATACCGCTGCCCTGCGCCAACTCGCGGATTACGCCATTACTCGACATTACCCCGCAGCCGCCGCAGCCCCCTCGCCATACCGGGCCTTGCTCGAAGGCGTGATCGCGGCCCAGGCCTCCCTGGTCGCGCGCTGGCTGCTTGTGGGCTTCATTCACGGTGTCATGAACACCGATAACATGGCCATCTCCGGCGAGACCATCGATTACGGCCCCTGCGCCTTCATGGATGCCTACGACCCCGCGACCGTCTTCAGCTCCATCGACCATGACGGGCGCTACGCCTATGCTCGACAGCCTTCCATCGCCTATTGGAACCTGGCCCGCTTAGCCGAGGCCCTGCTGCCGCTGCTCGCCACGGACAAGGACCAAGCCGTCGCTGAAGCCAACGCCGCCCTGGACAGATTCTCCGACCATTTCAACGCCGCCTATCTCGGCGGCTTGCGGCAAAAATTCGGGCTTTCAGAGGCGCAGGAGGGTGACACCGCGCTAATGCAAGACCTGCTTGCCCGCATGGCCGCCAATGCGGCTGATTTCACCCTTACCTTCCGCCGCCTGAGCAACGCAGCCCTAGACCCCGCCGCCGACACGGATGTGCGCGCCCTCTTCACCACCCCCGCCGCCTATGACGAGTGGGCCGTGAACTGGCGAACCCGGCTGGAGCGTGACCCCATCCCCCCCGCCGCCCGGCGTACCGCGATGCACGCCGTGAATCCCGCCTTCATCCCGCGCAACCATCTCGTCGAGGCGGCTTTGGAACAAGCCGTGGAGCATAACGATTTCACGCGCTTCGAGGAGCTGCTGGCAGCCCTCGCCACCCCCTATACCGAGCAACCCCGCTTCGCCGCCCTCGCCGCGCCACCGCCGCCGGACCAGGACCCGTACCGCACCTTCTGCGGCACCTGATTACGCTCCAGCGAGCGTCATACCCTCTATCCGCAGGGTCGGCGCATCCGTGCCGCGCTTGAACACGAGGTCATTGGCAGGGGTGAGATTGAGGAACATGTCCTTCAAATTCCCCGCGATGGTGAATTCCGCCACTGGCTCGGCCAGCTGACCATTGCGAATCATGAACCCCGCCGCCCCGCGCGAATAATCGCCGGTGAGACCGTTCACGCCCATGCCGATCATCTCGGTCACGTACAGCCCCTCGGCAATATCCGCCATCAAGGCTTCCGGCGTGAGTGCGCCCGCTTCGAGGTAGAAATTTGTCAGCCCGCCTGAATGGCCGGTGCTCTTTAGCCCCAGCTGGTTGGCGCTGCGCGTGTCCAAAATCCAGCTCGTCAACTCCCCGCCCTGAATAAAGTTGCGGCGCGCCCCCGGCTGCCCCTCGCGGTCGAACGGGCGCGACCGGCGCCCGCGCACCCGCAACGGGTCGTCTACAATAGTGATCCCCGGCCCGAACACCGCCTGCCCCAACGCATCCTTCAAAAAGGATGTGCCGCGCGCAATCGCGGCCCCGGCAATGGCGCCGGAGAGATGCCCGAGAAAACTCCCCGCCACGCGCGGGTCGAACACTATCGGCAACCGCGACGTGGCCGGGCGCTTCGGGTTCATCCGCGCCAGGGCCCGCGCCGCCGCCGCCTGCCCCAGCCCCGCCGGGTCTTCCAGATCCTCGCCATGCAGGGCGGAGGAGGAATCATAATCCCGCTGCATCTCCGTGCCCGTGCCCGCGATCGCGGTGACGGAGACACCATGATACGAGCGCGCATACTCG
>JAQUAC010000304.1 GCA_028687415.1 Acidocella sp.
CGGGTCCGGCGCCGCCGCTGTGCCGCCGAGACGCAGATGCCCGCCAAGCTCGGCGAACAACCCGTCGCCGCGCACGAAAATCGGGTTGGCCGCGCGTATGTCCAGAGCCAGGGAGATGGGGGGCGGCGGAGCGGGGGGTGGGGGCGGTTTTTCTCCGGCGTACAGGATAGGCAGGTTGGCGACGCTGGGTGGCAGAGCGTGCGGGATGTTGATTTCAGCCTTGTCGATATTGATTTTGCCGGCGAGCGCCATCTGCCCGCGCACGGCACCTTGCAGGGTCAGGGCGGCGTCCAGCGTGGCGGTGACGAGGTCCGACGAAATAGGGGTGGCGTTGGTGGCGTTCAGAGCCAAGCTGATGGGCAGGTCCGGTTGCGCAAGGTCTAGCGTGCCGTGGCCGGTGATGCTGCCCTTGCCTGCCGTGGCGGTGAGGCTTTGCAGGGTGAGCGTGCGCCCGGAGGCTAGAAGACGCGCGGAAATTTTGGTGAGATTGAGGCCGGAGCCGATATTCTGCACCACGCCGTTGGCCAGGGTGAGGTTGCCGGTGGCGAGCGGGGCCAGTGGCGTGCCGGTGAGAGTGAGATCCACCTGTTCCACGCCGCGCACCACATTGCCCTGTTCCGCCAGGATGGGGTCGAGCAGCCGCAGATCCGCATGGCCGCCGAGATGCAGGTTCATCGCGCCTGTGGTTTGCAGGGGCACACTGCCTTGTGCGGCAAGGTTGAGATGCGGCCCGGCGGTGAGCTTGAGGGCGAGGGTTGTGGTTTTGCCCGCGAGTGTGGCTGAGCCGGAGAGGTTTGCCGGGGGCAGGGCGGCGGCAGGGCCAGTGGCCAGATGCAGGGCGCGGGCATCCAGGCTGAGCGTACCGCCCGGCTCTGTGGGCGTGCCGGTAAGGTTGGCGCTGGCGGAGAGGGTGCCGCTGGCATTAAGTGTGGGGGCGAAGAGTTGCGTCAGGCTGGCGGGCAGGTTCTGCACCTGGGCGGTGGCGGCGACGCGCGGGTAGAGCGTGCCGTTCAACGTGATGCGCCCGGTGCCCAGCCCCAGCGCCAGATGGCGTACGGCGATGCTGGGCTTGGTCTCGATGTCGGCGGGGCCTTGCAGTGTTGTGTTTAGCCCGTGCCAGGCGGCGCTCAGGCTGGTGAGATGGGCGGCGCGGGCGGGGATGTTCAGCGTGCCCGCCAGGGCCAGCCGTGCCGGGGCGGAGAACAACGCGGTGGATTGGAGCTGGGCGGTGACGGCAACGGCTTCCAATTTGCCCTGGGCGCTGAGCTTGCCGTCTATGGCGCCGTATTGCGGCATGACGACGAGGTGCTGGGTGGTGAAATTCAGATTGAAGGCATCGCCGCCTGGATAGGCGAAATCGCCACTGGCCGCGCCGTGAAGTTTTATCGGCAGGAAGGGAGAGACATCGTCCAGCCTTGCGACGGCGAATTTTGCTGTGCCGGTGGGCAGGGTGGCGCCGGGGGCGAGCTGTAGATCGGCCTGGGCGTTGAGGGAGCGCCAGAGCGCGGTGCCAATTTTAAGGTTCGCGGTGCCGTCCGCCATGCGGGTGAGGTTGGCGTCCAGCTTGAGCGGAAAATTCTCCAGCGCGCCGCTGCCGGTGAGCGTGCCAACGGGGGCGCGCGGCAGATGCTGAACGTCCAGCGCGATGGTGAACGGGGCGGAGCGAATATCGGGCGCCATGATATTGCCGGTGAGCCGCGTGCTGGTGGCGAAATCCTGTGGGGTGCCGGAAATGGTGCCGCTCTCCTGCACGCTGCCGGAGATTTCAGGCGAGAGCACGGAGATTTGCGGTATCTGGGCGGAGGTCGTGAGGCTGATGCTGTCCCGCGCGATGGTGCCGGACATGTGGACGGCGAAATCCGCGCCGGTGATTTGCAGTTTGTCGAGGATAACGCTTTTACCGCGCAGAGTGGTGAAGACGGAAAATTCATTGCTGTCGCCAATGAATTTTTGCAACGTGGCGGGCAGGGCGCGCAAGGCGGCGGTGCCGGTGAGGGAGAGGCTGGCGCTGCCGTCCGGCCGCTGTGCCACGGAAAGATGCATCTGCGTGCTGCCGACGATGGTTTTGCCCGCCAGCACGCCGAACGGGGCGAGGGCGGGGACGGTGAACACAACATCGGCGAAGCTCTTCTTCGGCTCCAGCCCCAGCGTGCCGGTGCCGTTGAGTTTCGCATTACCAAGGCTTGCGGTGAAATTCAGCGCGGCGCGCTGGCGCGGGCCGGAGAGTGTTGCGTCGAGACGCAGCGGCGCCTGCACGGTAGGACCGGCGAAATGCCCGAGCAGGCCGTTTGGTGGTTCCGAAATATGCAGCGAAAGAGAGGTGGTTTGTGGATCTATGCCGGCGGTGAGGTGGTATTGAGCGGCGCCGTCCGGGGTTGTCGCGTCTAGCGTCATGCTCCCATGTGTGAGGTTGTGCAGATGTGCGGAGCCCGCCACATGCAATGCCACGCTCTCTCCGGCCAGAGCAGGGGCGAGGTTGAGCGTGCCGATCTCCAGCCGGGCAAGGTCCAGCCGCAGATTGGGCAAGGCAATGCCGCCGCCGCTGTTGCTCTTGCCGGGCACGGGGGAGCGCGTGGCGGTGATGGTTGTGGCGGTAAGTGCCTCCACGGCCACGTCACCTCGCAAAAGTTCAAGCGGGTGCCAGCGGAGTTCGAGCGCCGTGCCGGTGAGCCAGGTGCCGTCCGCATCCGCCACGCTCAGGCGGGCGAGCTTGATGTCGGCCGGGAAATGTCCGGCGAGACCGGCGATCTGCACGCGCGGGGCAGCAAGTTTGTTGATTTCGGCTTCCGCGAAGCGCCGCCCGGCGCTGGTGTTCAATGCCACCACCAGCCCGGTTATGGCGAGCAGCAGAATAAGGAAGAGGCCGAGTAATATGCGCAGGAGCAACCGCATCTTAGAACGCCTCGCCTAGGCCGATATAGAGTGCGAAGCTGCCGCTGCCCGCCACGCGTTTGAGAGGGAAGGCGAGGTCCACCCGGATGGGGCCGATGCCGGTGTAATAGCGCGCGCCCAGCCCAGCGCCCACGCGCAGCTTGCCGGTGAAGGGCGTGCTGCCGGCATTGACCTGCCCGGCATCGATGAACGGCACGATGCCAATGGTTTTGGTGATGTGCTGGCGCAGCTCTATGGAGAAGGCGTCCATGGCTTGGCCGCCCTCGGGGTTGTCGTCAGCGAAGAGCGGGCCAATGGTCTGGTAGGTATAGCCGCGCACCGTGCCGGAGCCGCCTGCGTAGAAGCGCTGGTCCGGCGGCACCTGGAACTGCGACGTGCCCTGGATGGTGCCCACCTGCCCGCGCAGCGCGACAATGCCCCAGGCGCTTTTTTCCACCGGCAGGTAGGTGGCGGCGCTGCCCTGGGCGATGAGGAAAGGGGTGCTGTGATCGCCGACCACCGGCAT
>JAQUAC010000026.1 GCA_028687415.1 Acidocella sp.
TGTGCTCCCACACGTCGAGCGCAAGCAGCACCTTGCCTTCGCCGGTGGCCAGCGGGTTGGCGCCGTTCGGGGTCTTTGCGGTCTTCAACTTGCCGTCAGCGCCCTGCACGAGCCAAGCCCAGCCAGAGCCGAACTGGCTAATGCCGGCGGCCTTGAAGGCGTCCTTGAACGCGGCGATGGAGCCGAAATCTTCAATCAGCTTGGCTTCCAGCTTGCCGGGGAGCTTGCCGCCATTCGGCGTCATGTTTTCCCAGAACAGGATGTGGTTCCAGTGCTGCCCGGCATTGTTGAACACCGGTGCCAGCTCCGGCTTGTTGTAGGAGAATTTAATGATCTCCTCGAGCGTCTTGCCCTGAAGGTCCGGGTTTTTCTCCACGAAGCCATTCAGCGCCGTAACATAGGCCTGATGATGCTTACCGTGATGCAGTTCCAGCGTTTCCTGGCACATGCCAGCGCTAGCCAGCGCATTGGTGGTATAGGGGAGGGAAGGCAGTTCAAACGCCATGGGGCACTCTCCAAACGGTCTTTGTTTCGTCGTATGGATTAGCTATGGAGTGTTGATGCCTCCGTCAAGCGATGTTCTTCTCCGTCTGCGCCGAGTCGACCCAGACCGGTTTTTCTGCACCCTGTTCGCTCCGGCGGAAAAGCGGGACGCGCTCGCGCTGCTGTATTTGTTCAATAATGAGCTGGCGCGCGCGCGTGAGGTCGCTTCCGAGCCCACTCTGGCGCTCATCCGCCTGCAATGGTGGCGCGAGGTGGTGGAGGGCACGGAGAAGAAACACGAGCTGGCCACGCCACTCTCCGCTGCGCTGAACGCGGGGCTCTTCGAGAGGGCCGATCTGCTCGGTCTCGTCGAGGCGCGCGAGGTGGAGGCTGACCACGAAATTCCCAGCCTTGAAGCGTTTCTGGCCTATGCGCGCGGTACGGGCGGCAGGCTGGCGCGCATCGCGGGCAAGGCGCTGGGGGCCGATTCGCAGGCGGTGGAGGATCTCGGCACCGCCTATGCCATTTCTGGCATTCTGCGTGCCGCCCCTTTCCTGGCGCGGCAGGAACGTTCGCTGCTGCCCACGGATGGCACGCCGCAGGAAACCCTCACCGGCCATGCGCGTGGCTTGCTGGCAGTGCGTCCGCCCAGGTCTGCGCTGGCGGCGGCGTTACCAGCGGTGCTGGCCCGGCGGGATCTGGGCCGGCCATACAGCCCGCGAGGGTTGATGGATCGTCTCGCCGTATTGCGCGCCGTGGCTGCGGGGCGGGTTTAAGTGCCTCGCCGGTCAACATTTCAGCCACATCCCATAGATGCGCCCCCACCTCCGGGTCGCGCGCCTTCGGCCTTGCCTTGGCGATACTTGGCGGGCCGCGGAATTCCAGCAGTCCCTCCGGCCCGTAATACGCCCCAGGAGCCGCGTCCGGCGCTGTCGCGGCCAGAATCAGCGGCCAGGCCCCGGCGGCGGCGGATTGGCGGATGAACGGCGCGCCGAGGCGCGTCAGCCGCGCCATTGGGCTGTCGGCGCCTGGCCCGTTGGCGAACAGCTCCGTGGCGGCAATGCCAGGATGTGCCGCCAGCGAGAGCAGCCCCCAGCCCCCGGCATCCGAGCGCCGCTGCAACTCCAGGGCGAAGATCAGCATGGCCAGCTTGGACTGCTCATACGCCTTCCAACGCCTGTAACGCCGCTCGCTCTGTAAATCGCTGAACGCGATGTGACCGCGCCGGTGCGCCACGGACGATACCTGCACCACGCGTGGCGCCTTGGCGCTCATCAGTGGCGTCAGCAGCAGGGCGGTGATCAGGAAGTGTCCTAGAAAATTCACGCCGAATTGCAACTCGAAGCCCTGCGCGGTGGTCCGCCGCACCGGCGGTGCCATGACCCCTGCATTGTTGATGAGTATATCCAGCGCGCCATGGGCTTCCTTGAACCGTCCGGCGAATTCATGCACGGCGGCGAAATCCGCAAGGTCCAATTGCCCGAACCGCGCCCGCCCCGGCGCCTCGGCATTAATCCGCGCCACCGCGGCCTCGCCCTTTTCCGGGTTGCGGCAGGCCAGAACCACGTCAGCCCCGGCCCGCGCCAGCTCCAGCGCGGTGTAATAGCCGATACCGCTATTCGCGCCGGTAACAATCGCGGTCTTGCCCGCGAGGTCAGGGAGCTGGGCGCCTGGCCAGAGACTCATCTACCCCTCCAATATCCGTGCGGCCTGTACTGCGAAATAGGTCAGTACGCCCGAGCATCCGGCCCGCTTGAAGGCCATCAGGCTCTCCATCATCGCTTTGTCGTGGTCCAGCCAGCCATTGCGCGCCGCCGCAACGATCATCGCATATTCACCCGAGACCTGATAAGCGAAAACGGGCATTTCGAAACGATCCTTCACCCGCCGGATAATATCCAGATACGGCATACCGGGTTTCACCATCACCATGTCGGCGCCCTCGGCGATATCCATCGCCACCTCGCGCAGCGCCTCGTCGGAATTGGCCGGGTTCATCTGGTAGGTTTTCTTGTCGCCCTTCAGCGCGCCGTGGCTGCCGATGGCGTCGCGGAATGGCCCGTAAAACGCCGAGGCGTATTTTGCCGCATAGCTCATGATGCGGGTATTAATCAGCCCCGACGCATCCAGCGCCTCGCGGATCGCGCCGATGCGCCCGTCCATCATGTCGCTGGGGGCGATGATGTCGATCCCAGCCAAGGCCTGGTTCACGGCCTGCTGAACGAGAACCTCCACGCTCTCGTCATTGGTCACATAGCCGTCGGAGAGCAGCCCGTCATGGCCGTGGTCGGTGTAGGGGTCCAGCGCCACGTCGCCCACCAGAGCCATTTGCGGGAACTCCCGCTTCAGCAGTGTGGCAGCCTGGCACATCAGGTTTTCCGGGTTCAGGGCCTCGGTGCCTTGCGCGTTCTTCTTTTCGGCGGGGGTGTCGGGGAACAAAGCGAGGGCAGGGATGCCCAACCGCGCCGCCTCCTCCACATGCTTCGCCAACCCGTCCAGTCCCACGCGGAATACGCCCGGCATGGCGGAAATCTCCTGTGGCTCGCCCGCGCCCTCACGGATGAAAATCGGCCAGATCAGGTCGTCCACGGAGAGGCGGTTTTCTGCCACCAGGCGGCGGGTGGCGTCATCGAAACGGTTGCGGCGCAGCCGCGTCGCGGGAAAGCTCTGGTTTGTCATGCCGCCAGCTTAACCCGGATCGCGCTGTGGCGCGAGGTATGGGGCATGATTGACGTCCCAGTTAGCCGCGCGGAATGATTGCAAATTATTTGCGATTGAGAGGGCGATGATCCGCGCGCGTTGATCCAGATCAATGAATGCAGCGGCTGAGTTAACCAGAGTTGCCGTCGCGGCAGTTATCTGAGAATAATTTGCATTAGCAGATCAGGAGTGGACCCAGAATCATGTCGACGACCACCAAGCCTTCGGGCTCAGCCGCTCCTAAGCGCTCTTTCAGAACCTTGCCCTGGGTCGCGGTGTTCGGCCCCGGTCTCGTCGTCATGCTGGCGGATACCGATGTCGGCTCCATCATCACCGCCGGGCAGAGCGGCGTGCAATGGGGCTACAAGCTACTGCTGGTGCAGTTCATTCTCATGCCGGTGCTCTATGTAGTGCAGGAACTCACCGTGCGGCTGGGCATTTTCACCGGCAAGGGGCATGGCGAGCTGATCCGCGAGGCGTTCGGCCCGAAATGGGCTTGGCTGTCCGCCGCCGGGCTGGCGGTGGCCGCCATAGGCGCGCTGCTTACGGAGTTCTCCGGCGTCGCGGGCATTGGCGATTTGTTCGGCCTGCCGCATTATGTCTCGTTGCCCCTGGCCGCCGCCGCTTTGCTGGCGGTTGTCGTCACGGGCTCCTACCGCCGGGTGGAGCGCGTGGCCATGATCGTGGGGCTGTTCGAGCTTGCATTCTTCTTTGTCGCCTGGGCGGCGCGGCCAGATCTCGGACTCATGGCCTACCAATCGCTGCACGCGCCGATATTCGACCCAAATTACGAATATCTTGTCGCTGCCAACATAGGCGCGGTCATCATGCCTTGGATGGTTTTCTACCAGCAATCCGCCGTGGCCGATAAAAAGCTCAAGGCTGAGCACTATGCAGCCGCCAAATGGGACACAGCAATCGGTGCCGTCGTCACCCAGCTGGTCATGGCGGCGGTGCTGATCGCCGCTGCCGCCTCCATCCGCCCGCACGCGCCGCAGGCTAGCCTTTCTACCGTCGGCCAGATGAGCCAGGCCATGACCCCGTATCTCGGTGCCAATGTCGGGCGTATCATCTTCGGCCTCGGCGTGCTGGGGGCGGGCATGGTCGCGGCCATCGTCGCCTCGCTGGCCTTGGCCTGGGGGCTGGGCGAGGTGGCGGGCTATCGCCGTTCACTTGAATTTCATCCGCTGAAGGCGAAGTGGTTCTACGGTGTCTACGCGGCATGCGTTGTCGGCGGTGCTACGCTGGTGGGTGTTTACCCAAATCTCATTTCGCTCAACGTCGGCGTGCAGGTGATGAACGCGCTGCTGCTGCCGCTGGTACTGGGCTTTCTGGTACGGCTTGCCATGGTCACGCTGCCCGAGGCGCAGAAACTCAAAGGCCCATATATGTGGGTTGTGTTTATTGTCTGCGGCATTACCTGTGTCTTCGGTGTAATGGGCGGCATAGGCGGGCTGCTCTAGGAGGTAAATGCGGCCACACGGAACCGTTTCCCTCTAACGAGACACCGTGATAAAGGGGCGCGCATGACTCGTTCTTTGATAATCGCCCTGGGTGCCGACCATGGCGGTGTGACCTTGAAAAACCGGCTCGCCGCGGTAATTGCCGAGGCTGGCCACCAAGTGCTGGATTACGGCACGGATGGCCCGGCCAGTGTCGATTACCCCGATTACGCCCAGGCGGTCTGCGCCGCGGTGGCGGAGAAGCGCGCCGATTACGGCATTCTCGTCTGCGGTACCGGCATCGGCATGAGCATCGCCGCCAACCGCAATCCCGCCATCCGCTGCGCTCTGGTGCATGACGTTACCACCGCGCGGCTCACCCGCGCGCATAACGACGCGAACGTGCTGGCCCTCGGCGCCCGCATCATCGGTGAAGAGGTGGCGCTGGATATTCTCAAAACCTTTCTTGCCACCGATTTCGAGGGCGGCCGCCATGAGCGCCGCCTCGCCAAGATCAACCAGATAACGGAACAGACGCCATGAACGAGCAGACCCAAGCCCCCCGCCTGGCCCGGTTTTTCAACGCCCCGCTGACCGAGATCGACCCCGAGATTGCCTCGATCATCGGCCAGGAGTTGGCGCGTGAGCAGGACGGCATCGAGCTGATTGCCTCTGAGAACATCGTCTCCGCCGCCGTGCTTGCCGCGCAAGGTTCCGTGTTCACCAACAAATACGCCGAAGGTTACCCCGGCAAGCGCTATTACGGCGGCTGCGGCCCGTCTGATCTGGTGGAAACCCTCGCCATCGAGCGCGCCAAGAAGATCTTCAGCGCCGGCTTCGCCAATGTGCAGGCCAATTCCGGCTCTCAGGCCAACCAATCCGTGTTCCTGGCGCTGGTGCAGCCGGGTGACACCATTCTCGGCATGTCCCTGGCCGCTGGCGGGCACCTCACCCATGGCGCCGCCCCCAACATGTCCGGCAAGTGGTTCAACGCCGTGCAATATGGCGTGCGCAAGGAAGACGGCCTGCTCGATTACGAGGAGATGGAGCGCCTGGCCCGCGAGCATAAGCCCAAGCTGATCATCGCCGGCGGCTCCGCCTATCCGCGCTTCATCGACTTCGCCCGCTTCCGCGCCATCGCGGATGAGGTGGGCGCTTATCTCATGGTGGACATGGCGCATTTCGCCGGTCTGGTCGCGGCGGGCATCTTCCCCAGCCCGGTGCCCCACGCGCATGTCGTCACCACCACCACGCATAAAACCCTGCGCGGCCCGCGCGGCGGCATGGTGCTGACCAACCACGAGGACATTGCCAAGAAGATCAACTCCGCCATCTTCCCCGGCCTGCAGGGCGGCCCGCTGATGCATGTCATCGCCGCCAAGGCCGTGGCCTTTGGCGAGGCGCTGACGCCGGAGTTCGTGGCGTATCAGAAGGCCGTGGTGGCCAACGCCAAGGTGCTGGCGGAAACGCTGGTGACCCAGGGGCTCGCCATCGTCACCGGCGGCACGGACAGTCATCTGATGCTGGTCGATCTGCGCCCCAAGAACACCACCGGCAAGGCGGCGGAAGCCAGCCTGGAGCGCGCTCACATCACCGCCAACAAGAACGCCATCCCGTTCGATCCGGCAAAACCCGCCATCACCTCCGGCATCCGTCTCGGCACGCCCGCCGCCACCACGCGCGGCTTCGGTATCGCCGAGTTCAAGGAGGTTGGTCAGATGATCGGCGAGGTGCTGGACGGCCTAGCCAAGTCCAATGACGGCAGCAACGATGCCGCCGAAGCCGCCGTGGGCACGCGCGTCAAGGCGCTCTGCGCACGCTTCCCCATCTACAGGTAAGTAGAGCATGCGCTGCCCCTTCTGTGGCGAGTCCGACACGCAGGTAAAGGATAGCCGCCCCACGGAGGATGGCAGCGCCATCCGCCGGCGCCGTTTCTGCGGTGCCTGCGGGCAACGCTTCACCACGGTGGAGCGCGTGCAGCTGCGCGAACTGGTGGTCGTGAAGGCGGATAATCGTCGTGTCGCCTTCGACCGCGACAAGCTGGCCCGCTCCATCCGCGTGGCGCTGAACAAGCGCCCGGTGAACGAGGAGCGCATCGAGCGCATCGTCAACGGTATCGTCCGCAAGCTGGAAGCCAGCGGCGATTCCGACATCAAGAGTGGTGCCATCGGCGAGCTGGTGATGGAGACGCTGAAGGAGGTGGACGCGGTGGCCTATGTCCGTTTCGCCTCCGTCTACCGCGACTTCCGCGAGGCTAAGGATTTTGAGGCGTTTCTGGGCGGCATGGGTGGCGCCCCGCTCGCCAAGCCCGAGACGGCTGACGAAAAATGACCGACGAAGCCTTCATGCGCGCGGCGCTCAGCCTAGCCCGGCGCGGGCTGGGCCAGACCGCGCCCAACCCCTCGGTCGGCTGCGTTATTGTTAAGGATGGCCGCGTGCTGGGGCGTGGTACCACCGCGCCGGGCGGGCGCCCGCATGCGGAGGTCGTCGCCCTCAAGGCCGCCGGCCCCGCAGCCCAAGGCGCCACGGCTTATGTGACGCTGGAGCCCTGTGCTTTCACCGGCAAGACTGGCCCCTGCACCGAGGCATTGGCTGCTGCCGGCATCGCCCGCGTGGTGGTGGGGGCGCAGGACCCGCACCCGCGCGTCAATGGCGCCGGTATCGCCCGGCTGCGCCAGAACGGCATTGCCGTTACCGAAAACGTGCTGCGCGAGGAATGTGAATCTGTACTGGCCGGCTTTGCCATGGTGGTGCGTGAACAGCGCCCGCTCGTCCGGCTGAAGCTTGCCACCTCGCTGGACGGCAAGATCGCTACCGCGGGCGGTGAATCACAATGGATCACGGGCCCGGATGCCCGCCGCGTGGCTCACGCCCTGCGCGGCCGGCACGATGCCGTGCTGGCCGGGGTCGGCACGGTGCTGGCCGACGACCCGGAACTCACCTGCCGTATTGAGGGGTTCCGCACCACCCCGCTTGTGCGCATAGTTGTTGACAGCCATTTGCGCACCCCGCTGCTGAGCAAGCTGGTATGTGGCGCGGCGTCGCATCCGCTCTGGATCATCCATCGCGACGGCGCCGATGCCGCGCGCAAAAACGCGCTGGAAGGCGTGGGGGTGAAGCTCATTGAGGTATCTGCGTCCCCGGCGGGCATCGATCTAGCGGCGGGGCTGCGCGAGTTGGCTAAGGCAGGCCTCACCCGCGTGCTGGTGGAAGGCGGTGCCACGCTTGCCGCCGCGCTGCTGCGCGAGCAGCTTGTGGACAGGCTCTCCTGGTTCCACGCCCCTTGCGTCATCGGCGGTGATGGCTGGCCCGCGGCGCAGGCCTTCGGTGTTCAACGCCTGGATGACATGCCGCGTTTCATCCCCATTTCACAGCAGCGCCTCGGCGCGGATGTTCTGACGAATTTCAGGAAAGCGGAGTAGCTATGTTCACGGGTCTCATCACCGGGGTCGGCACGGTGAAATCGGTCACGCCCCTCGGGGCGGGGCGCGACGCGCGTTTCGTCATAGCCACGCCAGATAACGATGTCTGGCGTCATGCGGACAAGCAGCTGGGCGCTTCCATCGCCTGTTCCGGCGTCTGCCTGACCGTGGTTGAGGCCGGGGATGATTGGTTCGCGGTGGAAGCCTCGGCTGAGACCCTGTCCAAAACCATGCTGGAGCGCTGGCAGCCGGGCAGCCGGATCAATCTGGAAGGCTCGCTGCGCTTGGGCGACGAGCTGGGTGGGCATCTCGTTTCCGGCCATGTGGACGGGGTGGCGGAAATCATCTCCGCCACGCCGGAGAACGGTTCCACCCGCTGGGTGTTCCTGCTGCCGCCGGATCTCGCTCCCTTCGTGGCGCCGAAGGGCAGCATCGCCATCAACGGCGTCTCCCTCACGGTCAACGAGGTCGAAGGTCGAGAATTCGGCATCAACATCATCCCGCACACCGCCGCGAACACGAATTTCTCCAGTTTGCAGGTGGGAGATGTGGTGAATATTGAAATCGACATGCTGGCGCGTTACGTCGCGCGCCAGCTGAGCTTTAAAAATGCGTAAACTCTCGCATATCAAATTTTACCATGCCAGGGCCTCGCAGGCCCGGGCGCTGAAGGAAAACGGCTTATGGAAGGCTTGAAATCATCGCTGAAGACAGCGGGCCTGCACGACTACATCTCCTCCGCGGCGGAGATTATTGAGGAAGCGCGGGCAGGGCGCATTTTCATCCTGGTGGATGACGAGGACCGCGAGAATGAGGGCGATCTGGTGGTGCCCGCGCAGTTCGCGACCCCGGATGCGATCAATTTCATGATCAAGCATGCGCGCGGGTTGGTCTGCCTGGCCATGACCAAGTCGCGCTGCGAGGCGCTGGGCCTGCCGCTGATGACGCAGGCAAACGGCACGCGGCACGAAACCGCGTTCACCATCTCCATTGAGGCCAAAGAAGGCGTCTCCACCGGCATCTCCGCCGCCGACCGCGCCCGCACAGTGGCGGTCGCCATCAACCCGGAGCTGAGCCGCGACGATATCGTCTCCCCCGGTCATATCTTCCCGCTGATGGCGCGCGACGGCGGCACGCTGGTCCGCGCCGGGCATACGGAAGCCTCGGTGGACATAGCCCGTCTCGCCGGGCTGATCCCCGCCGGCGTCATCTGCGAGATCATCAACGATGACGGCTCCATGGCCCGCCTGCCGGATCTCGTGGCCTTCGCGCAGCGCCACAACATCAAGCTCGGCACCATTGCCGACCTCATCGCCTACCGCCGTACCAATGAGCGTCTGGTCAAGCGCATCGAGCAGGGGCAGGTCACTGCGGCGAGCGGTCAGAGCTGGAGGCTCATCGCCTTCGAAAGCAAGGTCGACCAGCTTGAGCATCTGGCGCTGGTGAAGGGCGACATCTCCGGTGAGGAGCCGGTGCTGGTGCGCATGCACGGCATGGACCTGATCAGCGACGTGCTCGGTGGCGGCCATTATGCGGCGCTGCAGGCGGCCATGGCGCAGATCGCCGAGGCCGGGCGTGGTGTGGTCGTGGTCGTGCGTGAGAACCGCAAGGCGGCGATGTCCGCCGGCATCCGCGCCCTGGTGGAGGGCCAATCCGAGAGCCGCGACCTGCGCGATTACGGCATCGGTGCGCAGATCCTGCTCGATCTCGGCGTGAAAAACATGGTTCTGCTCTCCAACCATAAGCGCAACATCGTGGGGCTGGAGGGCTACGGGCTGAATGTGGTCGAACAACGCCACATTGGAGATAAGAGCAAATGAGTACCGCAGACGCCCCCTTGCCGCAGGCCCCTTCATTGCCGGGTCCGGCACCGCGCATCCTCGTCATCAGCGCCCCGTATTACAAGCAGGTGGTTGAGGGCATGCTCGGCGCCGCGCGTGAGATTTTCGCGCAGGTGGCGGCCGAGGTCACGGTCATTGAAGTCGGTGGCGCTTATGAGCTGCCGCAGGCGCTAGCCATCGCCGCTGCCAGTGGCAAGAGCTTTGATGGTTACATCGCGCTTGGCTGCGTGGTGCGCGGCGAGACCGATCATTACGAATTCATCTGCTCCGCCGCCATGGACGGGCTGATGCGCGTCGCCACCAGCAACGCGCTCTGCCTTGGCGCCGCACTGCTCACAGTGGACACGCTGGCCCAAGCCATGGCCCGCTCGCGCGAGACCGGTGCCAATAAGGGCGCGGAGGCGGCCGTCGCCTGCCTCAAGCAGATCGCCCTCAAGCGGAGTTTTGCAGCGTGAGCGCCCGTCCCCGTACCCTCGCGCGTGTTGCTGCCGTGCAGGCGCTGTATCAGGCCGAGCAGGCCGGGCAGAGTGGCGAGACGGTCATTGACCAGTTCGTTCGCCACCGCATCGGCGACCCGCCGGGCACTGGCGGCGCCGATGAGGGCCGCCTGCCCGCCGCCGACGTGCCGCTATTCTCGCGCATCGTCCGCACCGCCACCATGCAGCAGGATGTCCTGGATGGCATGATCGCCGAGGCCCTGCCGGAAAGCTGGCCCATGGCGCGGCTGGACCCGGTGCTGCGCGCCTGCCTGCGCGCCGGTGGCGCCGAGCTGTGGATGTCTGACGGCCCGCCTGCCAAGGTCGTGATCAACGAGTATATGGACGTCGCGCACGGCTTCTTCTCCGGCGACGAACCGCGCATGATCAACGGCATGCTCGACCGCCTCGCGCATCTGCTCCGCCCGGCGGAATTCTCCGCAGCCGGTTGATGTCCGACGAGTTCTCCCGCATCGCCCGCTACTTCGCGCCGCTGGCCGGTGTGGCGGGCAGGGGGCTCATGGACGATGCGGCAGTGCTGGCCCCGCCGCCAGGGCGGGAGCTGGTGCTCACAGTGGACCAGATGCTGGAGGATGTGCATTTCCTCCCCGCTGACCCGCCGGAGCTGATCGCCCGTAAGCTGCTGCGGCGCAACCTCTCGGACCTCGCGGCCATGGGGGCGGTGCCGCTGGGCTATCTGCTCACCACGGCTCTGCCGCCGCGGCTGGATGAGTCTTGGCTAGCGAACTTCGCCAAGGGGTTGGAAACGGATCAGAAATTATTCGGGATCAGTTTGTTGGGCGGCGACTCGTCCTCCTCGCGCCATGGCATAAGCCTTTCCGCCACATTGCTCGGCCATGTCGCCCCTGGCGCCGCTCTGCCGCGTAACGGCGCCAGGGCAGGGGATGAAATCTGGGTCACGGGTACAATCGGCGATGCGGCTTTGGGACTGGCGGCGCGATTGAAGCAGCTTGCCGCCCCCACCGGCTCCCTCATCGCCCGCTCCATGCTCCCAGAGCCGCGCGTGGGTCTGGAATTGGCCGGAATTGTCTCCGCCGCCATCGATGTCTCGGATGGGCTGGTGCAGGATTTAGGGCATTTATGCAAAGGTGCTGGGCTTGCCGCAATGCTGCATGCAGATCTGGTTCCAGCTTCAGAAGCGGCCTCATCTCTGGGGGCTGCAGTGTTGGAAACGCGCCTGACCGGTGGTGATGATTACGAGCTGTTGCTGGCCGTGCCGCCCGGCAACGGCGCAGCCTTAAAGGCCGCCTGCGGCGCTCTGCCGGTGACGAGAATCGGCGTATTCCAGCCGGGCGCGGGCGTGCGGGTCATCGACGATTCGGGCACGGAAATGCACTTCCAGTCATCGGGCTGGAAGCACTTCTAGCACCCCGGCGGAAGCCGCGCGAAAAAACCCCCGAACGCAGGTGCCTGCATTCAGGGGGCTTTAAATCGGAAAATCTTAGGCGGCGCGGTTGGCGCGCCACCAAACGGCAGAGCCGTTACTTGATCTTCGCTTCCTTGAACTTCACGTGCTTGCGCACAACCGGGTCATATTTATTCAGCTCCAGTTTCGTGGTCTGGGCACGCGCATTCTTCTTGGTCACGTAGAAGTAACCAGTGTCAGCGGTGGAAACGAGCTTGATTTGAACGACGTTAGATTTGGCCATGTGTATAAATCTCCGAAGCGCGCCGTATGGCGCAGGTTGGGCAGTTTAGTCAAGAGTGGCTACGGCAGCAGCGCAGCCCGATATGCTGCCGGGTTCTGGAGCAAGGCAGCCGCGGCGGTGATATCAAGATCGCCGCCGAGTGCTGCCGGGCAATGGTCGCGCACCAACAGGATCGTATTTACCCCAACCGGAGCACGGATGGCCCGTGCTGAGGCCAGCGCTGGCGCCATGAGATTCTTGCCCTGGGCAAGTGCCGCCAGTTGTGATTGCAGGGCGGCCGGGCCGGTGCTGGTACAGACTTGCGGCATGACGCCGAGGCTTTGCAGCGGCCAGCCGCGCGGGGCGAGCACGCGGCTCCAGGTCACGAATAGCTCGCCGCCATCTGGTAGGGCGGTGATGGTCTGCACCAGCCCCTTGCCCAAGGTTTCGGAACCCACGACCACGGCGCGGCCGTTATCGGCCAGCGCCGCCGAGAGAATCTCCGCCGCGCTGGCGGTCTGCCCGTCTACCAGCACCACCAGGGGGGTGCCGCTGGTCAGGTCCGAGCCCTCGGCCTTGAATAACTGGTCGGCATTCGGGTCGCGCCCTTCCGCTTGGCCGATGTTTCCGCCCGGCAGCAGCGAATCCGCAACCAGCACGGCCTGGGTGAGGATACCGCCGCGATTGCCGCGCAGATCCAGCACCAGCCCCGTGGGGCCGGGATTCGACGCCATGAGTGCCGCGATGGCGGAAGAAAATTGGTCGCCCGTGCCCTTGTTGAAGCCGGTGATTTTCAGCATCGCCACGCCGGGGGCGATGTCGGGCTTCGTAAACACGGTTTGCGGCGGGATGAAGCCGCGCGTGAGCGTGACATCCTGCGGCGTGGCCGGGGCGGGGGGATCCGTGGGGTCGAGCAGGGAGAAGCTCACAGTGCTGCCCTGAATGCCGTTCATGCCGTTATTCAGGGCGATGAGCTGCGAGGGGTAGGCCCTGGCGCCGTTCATGGTCAGCACCTGCGTGCCCGGGATAATGCCGGCATTTTCCGCCGGGCTGTCCGCCGCCACGGCGCTCACCACCACATGGCCGCCCCTTTCACTGAGCGTCAGCCCGGTGCCGGCGAGGCCCATGATCATCAATTGGTCGCGTGCGGCCTGCTGCGGCGGCTCATAGCGGGAATAGGGGTCGAAATGGTTGAACAACTCATCGAAGAAATTGTTAATGATACCTTGTGTTCCGGCGGTTTGCAGCGCGGGGGAAGCGGCATAGGCCGCCTGCGCCACCTGGGCGGCGGCTTGCCCCCAGCCATTCGCGTCATTGGGCGCCGGGGCGGGTACGGCCAGCAGCATGGAAACCGGGCCGTAGAGGCGGATTTGCCCGCCCTGCAAGGTGGTATCCAGATTTGGGTCCAGCCCGGCGAGGCCGTTCAGGCCCCATAGCGTCATCTGCGGAATGGTCAGCGGTGCCAACGAGCGCGGCGCGATATAGGCAAGAGCAGCCGACCACACCGAGGCAGCGGTGGCGCTGTCGAATCCCACGGTCGTGGCGGCGCAAGCCTGCCGGGCCCAGAACGGGCCAGGCAGGAAGAGGCAAACCACGAGAAAGAGGGCGGCGCGCGTCACCTGCGGCGTTTCTGCTTGGGTTTGACCTTGTGCGTTTCGGCGCTCTTCGCGCGGCCTGGGCGTTGCGTGGCGCGGCCGGGGGCTCCGCTCAGGCTGAACAGCAGCCCGCCAGTCACGGGGCGCGCCTCGTTCAGCCGGACCTCAAGCTTTTGCGCCAGGGAGAAAACGCTCCGAGAGCGGCGACCGGACAGAGTCTGGGTGGCCTCATCGTACATCCAGTAATCGTCCGGCAAATTTGCCATAGCCAAGAATCCACTCGCCCCACTCTCCGCCAAAGTGACGAATAGACCGAACTTCGTCACCCCTGAAACCCGTGCCTGAAACAACTCTCCGATGCGGTGTTGCAAATACAGCGCAAGATAGCGGTCGCTGGAATCGCGCTCGGCCAGGGTGGCTCGGCGCTCGGTGGCGGTG
>JAQUAC010000305.1 GCA_028687415.1 Acidocella sp.
GGATTTGGTGAGGCACTGCAATTCGGCGGGCGGGTGCTGAAGAACGTCACCGGACTGGATTTATCCAAACTCCTCACTGGCAGTTTCGGCACGCTTGCCGTCATCACCGAGGTCACGTTCAAGGTACTTCCCGCCCCTGAGGAAGTGGGCACAATGGTGCTGCGCGGGCAGGATACGGAGGCCGCCGTGGCGACAATGAGTGCTGCGCTAGGCTCGCCCTTCTCGGTCTCCGGCGCCGCCTATCTGCCCGCCACGCGGGAGACGCTGCTGCGCATCGAGGATTTCGCTGCTTCGGTCGAGTACCGGTGCAGGCAGCTTTCCGCCCAGCTTGGCGGGACGGATATTCTGGATACGGCGGCGAGCCAGGCACTGTGGCAGGGCATACGCGATTGCCGGCCTTTGCCGCAGGGCGAGGCGCTGTGGCGCATCTCCGCCCCACCTTCCGTGGCGCCAGGCATTCTGCGCGTTGCCGAAATGCTGGGGCTGGAGGGCATGCTGGATTGGGGCGGCGGTCTGGTCTGGCTGACCGGCCCCGCCGACCCTGCCGCGCATGCGGCGCTGTGCCGTGCCGTGCAGCAGGCGGGCGGCGTGTGGTGGCTGCTGCGCGGTCCCGAGCCGTTCCGCGCCGTGGTGGACGTGCTTCCGCCCGAGTCCCCTGCCCTGGCGGCTTTGCGCCAGCGCGTCGCGCAGGCTTTCGATCCGCGCGGCCTGTTCAACCCCCTGAAACTCCGGGCAGCCTGACCTATGCAGACGAATTTTACCGCCGAGCAACTGCGCGACCCGGCCATCGCCACCGCGAACCAGATTCTGCGCACCTGCGTGCATTGCGGCATGTGTACCGCCACCTGCCCCAGCTTCGCGGTGCTGGGCGACGAGTTGGATAGCCCGCGCGGGCGCATCTATCTGATTAAGGACATGCTGGAAAATGGCCGCGATGCCGGGGCCGAGGAGGTGCTGCATCTGGACCGCTGCCTCTCCTGCCTCTCCTGCATGACCACCTGCCCTTCCGGCGTGGATTACATGCACCTCATCGACCATGCGCGGGTGCATGTGGAGGAGACCTACACCCGCCCCGTGGCCGACCGCGCCGTGCGGGAGACTCTGGCGCGGATTCTGCCCTACCCGGCCCGCATGCGTGCAGCCATGAAGCTGGCGCGGCTGGCCAAGCCGCTCAGTGGATTGCTGGCGGGCAAGGGGCAGTTCGTGCAGCGGCTGCGCGCCATGCTGGCGCTGGCTCCGGCCAGCCTGCCGTCAGCGCAGAATCTGGCGGGCACGGTGCACAAGGCTCAGGGCGAGACGAAATATCGCGTCGCACTTCTGGCGGGTTGCGCGCAGCAGGCGCTGGCGCCGTCCATCAACGACGCCACCATCGCGCTACTCAACCGGCTGGGGGTGGAGGTCGTGATTCCCGCATCCGCCGGATGCTGTGGCGCGCTGGTGCACCATATGGGCCGGCACGAGGAAGCACTGGCAGCAGCCCGCCGCAACATTGCCGCCTGGAGCGGGCTGGGACTGGATGCGGTTATCATCAACACCTCAGGCTGCGGCACAGTGGTGAAGGATTATGGCTTTCTGCTACGCGACTCGGTGGAGGCCGAGGCCGCCACAAGCATTTCCGCGATGACGCAGGATATTAGTGAATTTCTCTTGAAGATTTACCAACCAGCCCGCCCATGCCCAAACCTCACCGTGGCATATCACGCCGCCTGCTCGTTACAGCACGGGCAAGGAGTTACCGCCGCGCCGAAATTGCTGCTCGCGAAAGCAGGTTTCACCGTGGTGGAGCCTAAGAATTCGCATCTGTGCTGCGGCTCCGCCGGCACCTACAATGTAATGCAACCTGAGATAGCAACCGAACTGCGCGCGCGCAAACTCGAGTCGCTGCTGCAAAAATCGCCAGACGTTATCGCCGCCGGAAATATCGGCTGCCTGACACAACTGGCGAACAACAAAACCCCCACCATTCACACGGTAGAGTTGCTGAACTGGATGGCCGGCGGCGAGAAACCCGCAGGCCTGGCCTGAAGCGTCTTAGACCCCGCGGGGCCGCGACTCGTCGTCGCGGCCCCAACGGAAATAGCCGGTCAAGCGGCGAATACGTCCACGGTCTCGCCATGCAGCAGGCCATGATACGTGCTTTGAGGGCCGGTTGCGCCACCAACGAAGGGGATATCCTTCGCCACCGCGGCGTAATGGTCGTTGTGGCACGCCATGAGGTTCGTTTCGAACTTCACGCCGGCATAGCGGCGCGGCCCCGCCACGTACTCAAAATGCATGCGCTTGTAGAACGGCGTGTGGTTGCGGCGCACGCAAGACAGCGTCATGTCGGACTTGTCCTCGGCAACAAAAAAGCCAACCAGCCGGAAGAGCACGAAAACCAGTTGGAAATCCGTGGCAAAATCTGGATGACGCACGAGTCGGTTAATTTCCGTCAACCGTGCCGGGCGGTTATGCGGAACATTCGCGGCCAGCGCCGCCACTTCTTCAGAGAAAATACGTGACGCGGGAATTTCATCCCAGCCAATGGCGGCGGGGTCATAATCCAGCGTGCACAGCCGCACAGAGGCCACCGGCCGCGCATGCTTATACACCACGACACAACGATTATTCGGCTTCAGATCGTCAGCATCAGAAAACAACCCACCCGGCTGCGGGTCGATATAGCCACCGGAAAGATAACTTTCATGCCGGACCGCATAGGCGTCGGCTCGTGTCCGATCATCAATCGCGAGTCGCGCCGTCAGACCTGTAGCCTCCGGTTGCAGATTGGCGGTGCCGCGAACAATATTGCTAGTCACAGTCTGTAAAGAACTCATTGATTTTTCCCTTTGTTCAACCTGAACAAGAATAATTAGTAGCCATTTCACTCTGAAGGTGTAGCTTGTTTTTTTATTACTGATGCGCAAGAAAAGCGTGCGCGCCCCTGCGCGGCCTATGTTTTTTTGCCGCCATATTCAGCAAAAATCTTAACTTACAAAGCTAACTTGTTGTTATTGAAATATAGAAAGTGCCAAACCAGAACGCCCCCGAGGACCGCACGCACGCACCTGGCACTTAGTTTCCAAAAGAAAAAAATATCGCAGGGGCTATACACTCAGGCAATTAAAGATAGCGTGCTGCTTTGAAAGCAGTTACGTAAAGTTGTGAACCGGAGTCCCGGTGCTGTTTTGGATAGAAACCATGGGAGCCTTCGATTTTCACGGCTGAATCCACCCGAGAGCTGACACGCATAGAGCAGCTTTACGGGCGCATTGCCCGATTCGTTCTCATGCTGCGCAACCTGCTCCAAGGCCTGCACGGAGTCGTGGAGAGTATGCAGGTGCCGTGGGACTTGCGCGAGCAGCTGCATCTCGACCAAGCCTCGGATTACACGAAAGTCATTCTCGCCCGCGCCATC
>JAQUAC010000306.1 GCA_028687415.1 Acidocella sp.
ACCTTCATGTTGCGCGTGCCCAGCTCAGCATCACCCGCCAGATTCCGGAACTCCCGCTTATCCCACACCTTCACCGCTGATTTGTTGCGGCTGCCCTCCTGGCCGATGCGCACGCCCTCGGGGTTATAGCCGTAAGCGCCAAAGGGCGAGGTCCCAGCGGTGCCGATCCATTTATTCCCGCCCTGGTGCCGTCCCTTCTGCTCCTCCAACCGCTGACGCAGCGTCTCCATAAGCTTCTCAAACCCGCCCAGCGCCTCGATCTGCGCCTTTTCCTCAGGCGTCAGCAGCTTCTCCGCCAGTTTCTCCAGCCATTCCTGGGGGATTTCCCGTGCCTCCACTTCGCCCGCCGCCTCCGGCTGCGCCGCCAGCACCCCTTTGAAGTGCGCGGCGAACACGGCATCGAATTTGTCGAGGAAGCGCTCATCCTTCACCAGCGTCGCGCGGGCGAGGTAATAGAAATGCTCAACGTCAAACCCCGCCAGCCCGGCCATCATGGCTTCCTGCAACAGCAAAAACTCGCGCAGGCTGGCTTTTACCCCCGCAGCGCGCAGAGCCAGGAAGAAGGCGAGAAACACGCTACCCCCGCCGTGCCATGAAGGCGATGCGCTCGAACAGATGCACGTCCTGCTCGTTCTTCAACAGCGCGCCGTGCAGCGGCGGAATCAGCTTGGCGGCATTCCTCTCACGCAACAGCTCGGGGCCAATATCCTCGGCCAGCAGCAGCTTCAGCCAATCCAGAAACTCCGAGGTGCTGGGCCGCTTCTTCAACCCTGGCAGCTCACGCAGGGCAAAGAAGCTGGTCAGCGCCTCGTGCAGCAGCAGGCTGGAGATGCCGGGATAGTGCACATCCACAATGCGCTGCATCGTCTCCCGGTCCGGGAATTTGATGTAATGGAAGAAGCAGCGGCGCAGGAAGGCGTCCGGCAGCTCTTTCTCGTTGTTGGAGGTAATCACGATGACCGGGCGCTGCTTCGCCTTCACGGTCTGCCGGGTCTCGTAGACAAAGAACTCCATGCGGTCGAGTTCCAGCAGCAGATCGTTGGGGAACTCGATATCCGCCTTGTCGATCTCGTCTATCAGCAGCACCGGCGCGGTCTCCGCCTCGAACGCATCCCAGAGCTTGCCGCGGATAATGTAGTTGCCGATATCATGCACCCGCGCATCGCCCAGCTGCGAATCCCGCAGACGCGAGACGGCGTCATACTCATAAAGCCCCTGCTGCGCCTTGGTGGTGGATTTCACATGCCAGGAGATAAGCGGCTTGCCCAAGGCCGTGGCGATCTCCTGCGCCAGCACGGTCTTGCCCGTGCCCGGCTCGCCTTTAATGAGCAGCGGCCGCTGCAACGCCACGGCGGCGTTGACCGCGACCTTCAGATCCTCAGTGGCGACAAAGCTATCAGTGCCCTCAAAGCGCATGTTTGCTCCCCTTTGTCCGGCCAGGGTAACCCGGCCAGAGAGAGCGTCAAGCTAATTGGAGAGTTCGACGAGCCTGAACAGCCCCAGCGGTTTCATGTCCGTGATCTTTGCTCCGGCCAGATCCTCCGGCGCGAAGATATGCTCCAGGCGGAAATCAGAATGCCAGCCGAGCAGGCTGGAGGCCGGGGCAAAGGCACGCTCCAGCCACCACATCGGCCCGCTCTCGCGCGCGAAATGGTTGACCAGTAGAATCTTGCCGCCCGGCTTCACCACGCGGCGCAGCTCCTTCACCAGCGCGCGCGGATCCGGCACTACCGAGGCCACGAACATCGCCACCGCGATGTCGAACGAGCCGGCCTCGAAACTGGTCGCCTGCGCGTCCATTTCCAGCAGATCCTCAACATGCCGCAGCCCCAGCTCCGCCGCGCGCTTGCGGGCCAGAGCCAGCATCTCGCGCGAGAGGTCGATGCCAGTGATGCGCTTTTCCGAGCTGTGCAAAGGCAGAGCCAAACCAGTGCCGACGCCGACTTCCAGAACGGCCTCCCCCGGCGCACGGCTGACAGCGGCAACAGCGGCCTTGCGCGCGGCGCTTGAGATCAGGCCAAACCAGCTGTCGTAACTGCCAGCGTAACGGCTATACGCGGTGCGGATGGCGTCCGCATCGAGTTGCGAATGCGGGCCTCGCAGTGCCGCGCCGTATGCATCGGGCATTCTAAATCCTTGCACCTGTCATCGTCGTAAAACGAGATTGGCTCAGAACCGCCCCTTGGTGCAATGGGCGCGGGGATAATTAATGGTTTAGCACCCGCGCCATACCCCCCGGCGAGAGGATTTGCGGCAGTACTTCCGGCTGCGCCGCACCGGGCGGATAATACAAATACAACGGCACCCCGGCCCGGTGGTTTTCCACCAGCAGCGCGGTGATGGCGGGGGCGCGCTCCGTCCAGTCCCCCACCAGCAGGGTGACATGCCGCGCGGCAAACAACTCCCGCACTCTTTTATCCTTCAGCGTGGCGTTCTCATTTACCAGGCAGGTGACGCACCAGGCGGCGGTGAGATCCACGAACACCGGCTGCCCGGCGGCGCGCAAAGCCGCCAGCCGGGCCTGGTCATAAACCTCCGCGCCAGGCAAGGTCAGCGCCGGACGGGCCGGGGCAGCGTGCAGGAAAGGCAGCAGCAGCAACGCACCCAGGGCGGTGGCAGGCTTCAACCGCAGCGCCACGAGCAGAACCACTGCGCCCGCGAGCAGGAGCAGGAACCCCTGCAAACCCGCTTGACGGAACAGTACCCAGCCCAGCCAGATGCAAGCGCCGAACATCGGCAGGGCCAAAGCGCGTTGCAGCCAGAGCATCCAGGCGCCAGGGCGGGGCAGCAGCACCGTCAGCTGCGGCAGCACCGCCAGCAGCAGAATCGGCAGCGCCAGCCCCAGCCCCAGGGCCAGGAATATCCCCAGCGCGGGCAAGGCGGGCAGCACCAGCGCCGCGGCAACCGCGCTGCCCATGAACGGCGCGGTGCAGGGCGTGGCCACCAGCACGGCAAGCAGCCCGGTGAGGAAACTATGCTGCGCCGGAATATGCCGGATGAACCCCGGCGTACCGAGCGTGAACAGCCCCGCGAGGTTAAGCCCGGCGGCAAACACCAGCCACGCTGCCAGCGTCACGAATACCGGCGACTGGAACTGGAACCCCCAGAACGCCGCCGCCCCCAAAGCTCGCAGACCCAACATCAGCCCGCCCAGCGCCAGCATCGCGGTCAGCACCCCGGCGGCGTAGCCCAGCGCCTCGCGCCGCACATGCCCATGCGCCGCGCCACCCAGCCGCGCAAAGGCGAAGGCCTTCATCGCC
Source organism: Acidocella sp. (assembly GCA_028687415.1). GTDB lineage: Bacteria > Pseudomonadota > Alphaproteobacteria > Acetobacterales > Acetobacteraceae > Acidocella. The sequence continues at coordinate 3,261 of JAQUAC010000306.1, forward strand.
AGAATGGGGAACACGCAGGGCATGAGGTTAAGCAGCAACCCACCCAGCAGCGCCAGCACCCAATAAGGCATGCGGCCGGAGGATGCGCCCGGCGGCGCGCTGATCTCCAGCGCCTGGGTGTTGCCGGTGC
>JAQUAC010000307.1 GCA_028687415.1 Acidocella sp.
TCGGCGCTTATGGGCGAAATGTTGCGCGGCAAGCTGCGCACGGCACTCGACGGCCACCCGATGGTCGGTGAGATCCGTGGCGTGGGGCTGATTGGCGGCATCGAGCTGGTTGCCGACCGGCGCACGCGCCGCTTCTTCGAGAAGCGCGGGCGTGTGGGGCAAATCTGCCGCGATCATTGTTTTGAAAACGATCTGGTAATGCGCGGGGTGCGCGACACCATGGTGTTCTCGCCGCCCTTCATCATCAGCGAGGCTGAGCTGAACATGTTCACCGACCGCGCGGTGCGCTCCATTGAGCAGACCTACCAGAGCGTGAAGGCTGAAGTGACCCCGTAAGAAATGTTCAACATGCCAGGCAGGTGTACCGCCTGGCATGTTTCATTTCACGGCGCGCGGACGCAGAGTACTGAGAGCGAGAGGATGCCCTCTCACCAATGAGAAGAGGAGTGGCGCGGCATGAGCAACGCGCATGATGATACCGAACTTTCCCTAAAGGCCGCGCTGATGGCGCAGAGTGATTTCGTCGAAGCGTTCCTGGTGGACGTGAACGGCGTGCTGCGTGGCAAGTGGCTGCAGCCGGACAAATCCAAATCCCTGCTCGGCGGCGGCATGGCCATTCCGCGCTCGGTGTTCCTGCTCGATATCTGGGGCAATGACATTATCGAGGGCGGCATCGCCCAAGGCACGGGTGACCCGGATGGGCTGTGTGTGGCCGTGCCGCACTCCATCTCCCGCATGAGCTGGAGCGAGGGCAATGTGGCCCAGGCACTGCTGACGATGCGTGAGGCCGATGGCAGCTACTTCCACCTTGACCCCCGCGGCGTGCTGGCGCGCGTGCTGGACCGCTATACCGAGGCGGGCCTAACCCCGGCGCTGGGCGTGGAGCTGGAATTCTACCTCATCGACCCCGGCCAGGCGCGGGCCCGGCCCATCGCGCCGCGCGGCGCCGATGAATCCGGCTGGCGCGGCTGGCAGGTGGACGCCGTGGGTCTCGGCGAGATCCATGAATATGAGCCGATTCTGCGTGAGATGATGAGCACCGCGAAGGCGCAGGGCATCACTCTGGAGACACTGCTCTCCGAGAACGGCCCCGGCCAGTTCGAGGTGACGCTGAAATACTCCACCGACGTGCTGCGCCTGGCTGACAATGCCACGCTGTTCAAGCGCACGATCAAGCACATTGCCCGCAAGCACGGCCTGGCCGCCACCTTCATGGCCAAGCCCTACGGGCATTGCGCGGGCTCGGGCATGCATGTGCACATGTCGATGCTCGACCGCGAGGGCAAAAACATCTTCCGCAACACGCCGGAACGCGCCTCCCCGGCACTGTACAACGCGCTGGGCGGCATCATTCAGACCATGCCGGACACGATGCTGATGCTGGCCCCGCACGCCAACTCCTACCGCCGCTTCGCGCCCGGCGTGCACGCGCCAACCTATGCCGATTGGGGGCATGACAACCGCATGGCGGCGGTGCGCGTTATCACCGCCGACCCGGCGGCGACGCGCATTGAGCACCGCGTGGCCGGAGCGGATTGCAACCCGTACCTCGCCTTCGCGGCGCTGCTGGCAACGGCGCTGGACGGCATTGAGGCACAGATGGAGCCGGGGCCGGAGACAATGGGCGATGCGCACCGCGATGCGGCTCCGCATCTGCCGATCGCATGGTCGGGGGCGGTGGATCGCTTTGCCAACTCCGAGGCCATGAAGCGGATTTACGGTGCTGAGTTCCAGCGTCTCTTTGTGGCGTGCAAGCGCCAGGAGATCGCGGAGTTCCGCCGCCGCATCTCGGATGTGGAAATCGATGCGTATCTGAAGAGCGCCTAAAAAGCGAACGTCCAAGAAATAATAAAGAGAGAAGAGGCCCTATGAGCACACAGCTCAAAGCAGATTCGTTGTCGTTCTTTGAGGCGATTATCATGGGGGTTGCCGGCAGCGCGCCGGCCTTCTCCATCGCCGTGGCCATTGCCGGACTGTTGGGTGCCGCGGGCACGGTGTCGCCCAACGCGCTGATAATCTTTGCCGTGCCCATGCTCGGCATCGCCGTGGCGTATAAGGGGCTGAGCAAGGAGATGCCGCATGCCGGGGCGGCTTACCAATGGACAAAGCAGGGCTTCGGCCAGTTCTTCGGCTATTTCTCCGGCTGGGCGCTGCTGGTCGCGGCACCCGTGTTCATGGTCACGGGCGCGGTGCCGCTGGGTACCGCCACCATCGATCTGTTCGACCCCACGCTCGCGAATAATGTGTGGCTCACCACGGTCATCGGCGCGGAGTGGTTCGTGCTCATCGGCATGATCCTGATCTCAGGCATTGAGCTGACCGCGCGCGTGCAGACCGTGATGAGTGTGGTGGAGATCGGCCTGCTCTTCATCATCGCCATTGCCGCTTATCTGCATAGCGGCGGCAGCGGCCTGCCCTTCTCCTGGTCCTGGTTCGGCTTCCACTACACCACCGCCACCTTCGCCAGCTCGGCACTGCTGGTGGTGTTTCTGTATTGGGGGTGGGATGTCACCGCCAATCTCGGCGAGGAAACGAAGAACGGGCAGAATAATCCGGCCGGAAATGGCGGGTTCTACAGCGTGTTCTTCACCATCTCGTCCTTCGTGGCGTTCACCGTGGCGGCGTTGATGATGTTCTCGCTCTCGGAGGCATCCGGGTTCTCGGATAATCTGATCTACCACGTCGCCCTGGCGGCGGGGCTGGGTAAGGTGGGTGCCGACGCGGCATCACTGGCGCTGATCCTCTCCAGCGTGGCGACGCTGGAGACCACCATGCTGCAATTCTCACGCACGCTGTTCGCCATGGGGCGGGACCGGGCCTTACCGGGCTGCTTCGGCAAGGTGGATGCGCGGACGATGACGCCGGTGCGCACCATGTACCTGCTCATCGGGGTGGGGCTGGTGATGATCCTCGCCTCCAGCTTCCTGCCCTCCATCGCCGCCATTCTGACGGATTCGGTGAGCGCCATCGCCGTGCAGGTTTGCTATTATTACGGGCTGGCCGGACTCGTCTGCGCCAAGCTCTATGCGCGGACACTGCGGCAATCTCCGGGTACCTGGCTGTTCTATGCCGCCTACCCGTTCCTCAGCGCGATCGCGCTATTCGTGCTCGGGATCTATGCCTTCTCCACCTTCAACATGATGACGAAAATCGTGGGGCTGGGCGGGCTGGCGCTGGGTGTGCTGTTCTACCGCCCCTCGGGCTACGGCACGCATATCGCCGACATCCTCGCCGAGGAGTAATGCTTGGTTTCGGGTTGAGCCTAACCGGTTCAACCCGAAACACGACGCACTAACGGCGCCCGCAGATTTCCTCCAGGGCAAGCCCCCGGGTCCGCGGCCCGAAGACCGCGATCATGACGACACCCACCGCCAT
>JAQUAC010000308.1 GCA_028687415.1 Acidocella sp.
TACCGATGTCGGCTCCGCCAAGGCGGGTATTATCCGCGATGTCGCCGCCGCCTGCCCGGGCTTCACCCGCTTCGTGCCCGGCCACCCCATGGCGGGCGGTGAGACAGCCGGGCCGCTGGCGGGGCATGCCGGGCTATTCGCGGGTAAGCGCTATTTGTTAACGCCGGGGCCGGAAACCAGCCCGGCTGCCGTGGCCAGGGTGGAGCGCGTGCTCGCCCCCACCGGCGCGCTTGTCTCCGTGCTGGACCCGGCGCAGCATGACCGCATCATGGCGGTGGTCTCGCATTTGCCGCATCTCTATGCCTTCGCGCTGGTGAACGCGGCCACGGCGGAATCCGCCGAACTGGGCACGGATGTGCTGAAATACGCGGGCGGGGGTTTTACCGATGTCACGCGCATCGCGGCATCCGATGCCCGCATGTGGACCGATATTTTCGTCGAGAATGAAGAATTCCTGGTGCACGCCTATGAGCTGGTGAAGCAGCAGATGGAGGCGCTGCTGCGCGCGATTGAGCATCGCGACACCGCGGGCATTGCCGGGCTGATTGAAGCGGCGCGGGCAGCGCGCCTTACCTTATCCGCGGAGACGCAGAAATGAGTTCGCATATCATCGCCTATCTCGGGATCGAGGGGTCTTATTCGCACCAGGCAAGCCAGGCGATCTTCCCTGGCCAGACTTACGCCGGGCATTCGCAATTCTCCTCGATTTTTAGCGAGGTCGAGGCCGGGCGGGCGGAATATGCCGTAGTGCCGGTGGATAACGCTCTTTCCGGGCGCATTGACGGCATCTACCGCGAGCTGTCAAAGACCACGCTCAACATCGTGCAGGAATACATCCTGCCCATCCATCACTGCCTGCTGGCCGCCAAGCCGGAGGCGGGGGCGCCGGCGCTGGATTATGCGGGTGTCACCGAGGTCTACAGCCATCCTCAGGGCTTCCTGCAATGCCAGAACTTCATCCAGAAGAACCTGCCGAAGGCGGTGCTGACGGACGCGACGGACACCGCCGCCGCGGCGCGGGACGTGGCGGCGCGAGGTCAGCCGGGGCTGGCGGCCATCTCCTCGAAGGTCTGCGCCGCGCGTTACGGGTTGGCGGTGCTGGCGGAGAATATCGAGGATGAGCCGGGCAACGCCACGCGTTTCCTGGTGCTCTCTCGCCAGGGGTTTGAGGGCAGCGCCCCGATCTTTCCGGCGCTCACCACCATATTGTTCCAGACCAAGCATGAGCCGGGTTCGCTGGTGGGGGCGCTTGGGGCGTTCTCGTCCCAGGGCGTGAACTTGACCAAGCTGGAGACCTATATGGCCAGCAAGGAGCGCCGCAAGCCGACCTTCTATGTAGATGTTGGCGAGCATTTGTATTCCCCGCGCATGGCTGCGGCCATGGCGGAATTCAAGAAACACGTGGAGAGCTGGAAGGTGCTGGGCACCTACCCGGCCAGTCCGCAACGCGGCGTGGTCAGCGGGTTCCTGACCATATAAGGAGTGGTTTGACACCCATACTCGCCTCGGTTAGCCCTTCACGCCGTCAGTTTCCGGATAGCGAACATGCAAGAGTCCAAGAGTTCAGGTAGTGCCGTGAGTTTCGCCGAGGGCGGTACGAGCTTCGATGAATGGACCTTCGAGCAGGTACCGCTCTGCCTGCCAACCGAGATCACGACCCTGGCCAAGGGGCTGCGCGGTATCGGCGCGCATGAGGAATCGCTGCTGATCGTCGAGATTCGCAATTTCTTCAGCTCCGGATTGGATCTGGAATACATTGTCTGCCTGCTGCTCTGCGTGAACGCGCTGGCTATGTGGAAGACCGGCGGGGCGGTGACGCGGCTGTTGGTGCTCTCGGGCGATGTCTCCATGCAGAATGCCGGCCGGCTCTACGCCTTCGCCAACCAGTTCCGCTCGCTAATGCAGGGCGGCTTGGCGCGCATCGACAACGCCGCCGCCTGGATTGACTATCTCGGCATTCATGGCGATGCAGAGCCTTTGGATTTCCGCGATTTCAGGCGCGCCGTGCGGGTGTTCTCCGCTGCCAGGATGACGCCGGATAACCTGCCCGCTTTGGCCTCCGCCGAATGGTTCTTCGGCTTCCAGGTCAACGGTCCGGTGGGCCGTTCGATTGGGCATTTCGACTATGACGTTATTGGCAGCCACGCGGTGAAGATATCCAACGCGGAGACCGCCATGAGCGTGAATTTCGAGGACCATTTTACCTCCGGCCCGTGCGAGATACTCTCTTCCGCCGCGCAATCGGCTTACCAGATCAGCCTGGATCTGACCGGTCGCCACACGCCCTTCTCGGGCACGGACGCAGCGCGCTACCTCGACGTTTTCTCAAGCCTGATCGGCGCTACGCGCGCACTCTGAGAGGCTTTGCCTCCCGCTTTTATGGGAATATAAGCTGCACCGTTTCCGGCCTGGCCGCGCGTGATGCTGCTTGGTCGCATTGCAAAGGACAAAAACATGTTTGATCGCCTGCCCCAGTTCACCGCAGACCCGATTCTGGCCCTGATCGGTCGCTATGCCGCCGACAAGCGGAGCCAGAAGATCGACCTCGGCGTTGGCGTGTACAAGAACGAGGCCGGTGAGACACCGGTGCTGAAGGCGGTGACGGCGGCGGAGGGCATGATCCTCAAGGCGCAGACCACCAAGACTTATCTCGGCGCCAGCGGTAACTTGAACTACAGCAACAGCCTCAAGGCTCTGGTGCTGGGTGAGCAGGTTATGGCTGAGGCCGGTTCGCGCATCGTGCCCTTCCAGGCCGTGGGCGGCACTGGCGCGCTGCGTCTGGCGGCGGATCTGCTGGCCAAGGCGGAACCGCGCGGCGCGGTGTGGGTAGGCACCCCGACCTGGCCGAACCATCTCGCTATCTTCCAGGCCGCGGGTCTGAAGATCGAGACCTATGTGTATGTTGCGCCGTTGCAGCAGGAAGTTGACTTTGCCCAGGTGCTGGATGCGGCCAAGCGCGCGCAGAAGGGCGATGCCTTCCTCATCCATGCCTGCTGCCATAACCCCACGGGCATTGATTTCAGCCACGCCCAGGTGGACGAGCTGCTGGCCGTGCTGCGCGAACGCGGCGTGTTCCCGCTGGTGGACTGCGCCTATGCCGGTTTCGCCAAGGGCTTCGTGGAAGACCTCTACCTTGTGCGTAAGGTGATGGCCGAATTCGACGAGGCGCTGGTCTGCTTCTCCTGCTCCAAGAATTTCGGCCTGTACCGCGAGCGCGTGGGTCTGGTGCTGGCAAAGGCCCCGGTTGAGGCGCTGGTGCCCAACCTCACGCTGGGTCTCTCCTCCGTCGCCCGCGCAAACTACTCCATGCCGCCGGACCATGGCGCCGCCATCGTCGCTACCCTTTTGGGTAGCACGGAGTTGAAGGCGCCGG
>JAQUAC010000027.1 GCA_028687415.1 Acidocella sp.
GTAGTCTCCGCCACCGGCCCGGCGGCGCGAGCGGACATCGCGGCGGGGGATTTGATCGAACAGGTGGATGGCGAGGGCGTGGCCACGGCGCAGGAAGTGCAGAGCCGCCTTAAGGCGCTGACTCAGGCGGGCAATCCGGCCGTGCTGCTGGTCAGCGGCCCGCTGGCGGACGGCACGAATCCCGGCGCGCGCTGGGTCTCCCTGCGGCCCGCCGGCTAATTACTGCGGCAGCCAGACGAAATCAGAGATGGCCTTGGCCAAAGCGAGGTCCTTTTCCGTGACCCCGCCGGCGGCATGGGTGGAGAGCGAGATCTCCACCTTGTTATAGCAATTCCACCAATCCGGATGGTGGTCGGCTTTCTCCGCCAGCATCGCCACGCGGGTCATGAAGGCGAAAGCCTCCGCGAAGCTATGGAAGACGAAAATCTGGACAAGGGATTTGCCATCCTCCGCCAGCTCCCATTTACCGGGCAGGGTAGCGAGTGCGGCTTTATCGAGCAGCTTGGGCATGTGCTGATTCCTCCTTGCCGCCTGACATAGGTGCGATGCGGGTAGCGGCAATGGGGCAGCTGCTCGGGGAATGGGTTTTATGAATGGCGCATGGGCCGGGCCGGGAGCTGCCCGGCTGCTATGTAGTGGTCGCAGGTGGAAACCTGCCATCGCCTGACTGCCCCCTGCCCAGTATGCCGGGTGGGGCCGTGAAATTTGTCGCCTCCGGTCCTAGATAAAGGATGCAGCTGCTCCGGTCGCTTCCACGCGAAGGACACTCCAATGCCTTTTCTATTGATCGTTTCGAGCTTTCTGGCGGGACGGCTGATATGCAATGCCGTGCCACATCTCGTCGCCGGGCTGCGGGGCGAGGCATTTCCGACGCCGTTTGCAAAACCAGGGGGTATCGGCCTGTCCACGCCGCTGGTGAACGTGGTGTGGAGCTGGATCAATCTGTTTTTTGGGCTCGCAATCATGCCGCGCCTTATTCTATTCTAGCCGGTGATGCCGCTATTCAACACGGTTTGGCTAGGCTTCCTGCTGGCGGGCATGTATCTGGCTTGGTACTTTGGCCGGGGGCGCCCATCGGCCCCATAGCGCCGATCCTGAAGCATTAAAGCCACCTCAATTATCATAGAATATCACCCAAGCGCGGGCACAAGTTGACGCTTACCTTATATCAATAGTATATCTATTATGTTTATAATATTTAAATGTTGAGCTTTGGTTCATGCGGAAGGCACAGTTATGAGCAAAATACGAGATGAGGTTTTGGCCGCTAATGCTGCCTATGTCGAAGGTTTCGGCGAGAAAGCAAAACTTGCTTTGCCGCCGGCACGGCACTTCGCTGTCCTTACCTGCATGGATGCCCGGCTCGACCCGGCAAAATATGCCGGCCTAGCTGAGGGCGACGCGCATGTCATCCGAAATGCCGGTGGCCGCGCCAGTGACGATGCCATTCGATCATTGGTAATTTCCTATAAGCTGCTCGGCACCAATGAATGGTTCGTCATCCATCACACCGATTGCGGGATGGAATTGTTCACTGACGACATCATCGCCGGTCTACTAGATCAAAGCCTTGAGACAGCCAGCATCGACGAGCACGGCTGGCACGATCACGGGCATGGACCAGGATCGGTCCATGGCCATTTCATCAAATGGCACACTATTTCCAATCTTGAACAAAGTGTGGTCGACGATGTCGAACGTATCCGCAGCCATCCTTTGGTACCAAAAACTATCCCCATCTATGGCTATATTTACGATGTTCGCAGTGGCCGCCTAATCGAGGTACCTGCCGCAACCGCTGCCGGCAAAGCCGGATAATTAAGAGTTTCGCACCGCGCCAGACGCTCGGCTTTAAGCGGTGGTGTTTGGTGCAAAACGCCGGTGAAAAATATTCCCATGATCCGTTCGACCTTATCAGGGGTGACGTGGTCATGGGAGTGATTGGGCCGATTCCGGACCGTCCGCCTTTGAGCGCGCACCGAGGAAAGCTGACACCCTACTTGCTATCGAGCCGCGACGTGGCCTGAATTGGACTTGTCGAGGCTCTATGTCCCGCCGAACCCACAAACTCCCTAAGGCCTTTGATCCCTGATTGTGGACTTTGCATCCATCCGGAACCTAGACGGAAATGTTGCCATTAGGTATCAATAATAATATGCAAGCAATAAAGGTTAAAGCGCGTGAACTTCTTCGATGACGTAGCAGGGCTGTGCAGGACCAAACTGCTCGAAGCTGGGTATTCTTTACCTACAGCAAGCACAACGGAAGAAGACGTTTTTAACTACTTGAGGGTTGCGCGTAGACGAATAGAACCGCTCCCTCGCACGGTCCACATAGCTACAGAGCTTGTATGCCCCCCTGAACATCAACAAGGCTTTGACGCCATATTGGAGCGAGCCGAAGCAGGTGAGCCGCTCCGGCCATATCAAAGTAAGAGAGTCGGTCGTGCGAGTTACAACGACAACCTGCTAAATGCTTGGGACATCCATCACTTTCATTTTGGAACGACCATTGACGTTGACGGCTGGGCATCACGAACGGGTCCCCTCCTATATGCGCGAGTCACCCCAACTGACTTTTACTGCATCAAAGTCCTGGAGCATGGTGCCTGGACGCAGCAAGACTTAGTTGCGACACTCCATAGGAATTGGGCCGCCTCTCTTGAACCGTTCCACGCAAAGGGTGCAATACGGCTTGCATATCAAGTAACTGACGAGCAGGTAAAAGCCCACTGGGATCTAGGCATCAATACAGCTGTTCAGGTAGAGGAGAACTTTATCTATATGCCAATGGGCGGTGGATTCTCAAGTAACAAAACAAGCACATGGGTTGTAATGGGAAAAATCTGGCTGGCAAAGGAGTGTCGCCGGATTGAAGAATATATCCAAAAGCAGCTGGACGATAAAAATTCCGCCGTTAGTCGGGCACTATCGGTCAGCCAGCCCCCCGCAAGTCAAACGAATTTTCACCTGAATATAAGTGATGGCTGTGTTTGTCTGGTAGATTTGGCAAGCGGTGTGACCGTCAATATTGGGGAGCGTTTACAGCTTCCCGCGCTGATTTAAAATCTTCGAGATACCTCCGCCCATAAATGGCGCCCAGCAAGCGTAGGGTGTAATGCCTCTGGCATTGCACCACCGAGTGTCTCCTCTCAGGCGACTCCCTCCGCTGAGGCTATGACCGCCATGGGCGCTTACCTGCCCCGGGCCGTCATAGGCCCGGCACCATTACAAATTACCCCATGCTCCACAGCAGAATCGCCTTCTGCGCGTGCAGGCGGTTTTCGGCTTCGTCGAACACGACCGAGGCCGGGCCGTCGATCACGTCGGCGGCCACTTCCTCGCCCCGGTGCGCGGGCAGGCAGTGCTGGAAGATCGCGTCCGGCTTGGCCAGCGCCATCAGCGCCTGCGTAACCTGATACGGCGCGAAGGCGGCGGCGCGGGCGGTGGCCTCATCCTCGGAATCAGACATGCTGAGCCAAGTGTCGGTCACCACGCAGGCGGCACCGGCCACGGCCTCTTCGGGGTCGATGCTGACTTCCACATCCGCCCCCTCCGCCTTCGCCCATTCCAGCACTTCGGCGCGCGGCCAATACCCGGCGGGGCAGGCGAGGCGGAGCGAGAAGCCGAAGCGCGCGGCGGCCTCGATGAACGAGACGGCGACATTATTGCCATCGCCCACCCAGGCGATCTTCTGCCCCGCAATTGGGCCCATATGCTCCTCGAAGGTAAGGATATCGGCCATGATCTGGCAGGGGTGGGAGAGGTCTGTGAGGCCGTTAATGACCGGCACGCTGGCATGGTGCGCCAGCTCGTGCAGCTTGGCGGCGCTGTCCGTGCGCAGCATGATGCCGCCGACGAAGCGGGAGAGCACATTGGCCGTGTCCGCGATGGTCTCGCCGCGCCCGATCTGCATGTCCCGCGAGGAGAGCACAATGGCGTCGCCGCCCAGCTCCTTGATCGCGACCTCGAAGGAGACGCGCGTGCGGGTGGAGGGTTTCTCGAAGATCATCGCCAGCGTCTTGCCCGCCAGCGGTTTCTTGCCCGAGCGGCGCGTGCGCTTCAGATGCGCCGCTGAATCTAGCAAGGCGCGCAGCTCGTCACCGGAGAAATCTTTGAGGTCGAGAAAATGCCGGGGGCCGCTCATCCGCAATTCAATCACAGCACTCATTTCGCCCCAGCCTCCGTCTTCGCCGGGGCACAGGCCCGGGCCGTTGTCTCCAGCAGCACCAGCGCCTCGTCGCACTCCGCCGGCCCGATGATGAGCGGCGGCGCCAGGCGCAGCACGTTATCCCCCGCCGCCACGGTGAGCAGCCCCGCCGCCAGCGCGGCGTTCTGGACCTGCCCGTTCGGCACGGCGCATTTCAGCCCCAGCAGCAGGCCGGAGCCGCGCACATCGGTGAATACATCGCCATGTTTGGCGCAGAGCGCCTGCAACCCGACGCGCAGATAGGCGGCGGTGGCCTGCACCTGATCCAGGAAGCCATCGGCCAGAATCACATCAAGCACCGCATTGCCCGCGGCACAGGCCAGCGGCCCGCCGCCGAAGGTGGTGCCGTGGCTGCCCGGCACCAGCGCCTTGGCCACGCTTTCCGTGGCCAGCACAGCGGCCATGGGGAAGCCGCCGCCAATGCCCTTGGCGAGCGACATTACATCCGGCGCGATGCCCGCCCATTCATGCGCGAACAGTCTGCCCGTGCGGCCCATGCCGCACTGCACCTCATCCAGCCCCAGCAGAATGCCGAACTCGTCGCAGGTGGCGCGCAGATCGCGCAGGAATTGCAAATCCGCCGGGCGCACCCCGCCCTCGCCCTGCACGGGCTCGATGAGAATACCGGCGGTCTCCGGCGTGATGGCGGCGCGCACGGCGTTCATGTTGTTGAAGGGTACATGGTCGAAGCCTTCAACCGGCTTGCCGAAACCTTCGAGGTATTTCGGGTTGCCGGTGGCGGAGATCATTGCCAGCGTGCGGCCGTGGAACGCGCCCTCGAAACAGATCACGCGCGTGCGCTCAGGATGCCCGGCATCGGCATGCGTCTTGCGCATGGCCTTCACCAGCCCCTCATTCGCCTCGGCGCCGGAATTGCAGAAGAACACGGAATCCGCGAAGCTCGCCGCCACGAAGCGCGCGGCCAGACGCTCGGCCTGCGGCACGCGGTAGAGGTTGGAGACGTGAATCACCTTGGCCGCCTGCTCGGAGATGGCGCGCACCAGATGCGCATGCCCGTGCCCGAGCGAGGAGGTGGCAATGCCCGCGCCGAAATCCAAGTAACGTCGCCCCGCCAGATCGAACAAATAGGCCCCTTGGCCATGGTCGAAGGCGATGTCGGCCCGATTATAATTCGGCATTAGCGCGGAAATCATGGATGTGCTTTCAAGGCGTCGGAAAGCCCGGAATAAAGCGCATATGCCCGAAAAAAGTCAAATCCCGCCACGGTTAAAGCTGGTTCTGGCGGTTATGTTCTGCACGCTGCCGTCATTATGCGAGGCGCGGGCCATTTTATGGGGCCAAATGCAGGGTTTCACCGGCAAGGCGCTGCGCGATGGGCTGGATTTCTGGGCGGGCGGGTTCCTGCTGCTGCACCATCAATTGCCGCTGCTGTTCGACCACATGGCATATCAGAGCTTCTTGCAAGGCTTGTACGGCAAATTACCGTATCACTTATGGAGCTACCCGCCGAGCTACGCGTTGATTGCCGCCGCGTTCGGCTGGCTCGCCCCCTGGCATGCGGTGCTGGCCTTTGATGCCGTCACTCTATTGCTGCTGGCCCTGGTGCTGCGGCTGGCGGGCAAAAGCTGGTGGCTCATCGCGGCGCTGGCGCTGGCGCCGGCCAGCCTGGAGAGCATGCTGGAACACCAGAACGCGGCGCTGATGACGGCACTCATCGGCGGGGGGCTGCTGCTGACCCAGGCACGCCCGCGCCTGGGTGGCGCGCTCATCGGCCTGGCCACGATAAAGCCGCAACTCGGGCTGGTGCTGCCGCTCTATCTGCTGCGCCGTGCCCCCATCGCCTTCATGTACGCGGTGCTGGCGGCGGTGGTGCTGGCGGCGGCGTCGCTATGGGCGTTCGGCCCGGCGGCGTGGCAGGGGTTTATCAATTTCACCAGCCCGGCCATGAGCAGCGTGCTGCTGACCGGCCAGCCGCCGGAATTCGCGGGCGGGCTGATCAGCGTGTTCGCGCTGGCCAAGCCGTATGCGGGTGTGCAGGGAGCGCTTATCGTTCAGGCCGTGGTGAGCGTGCTGGCGGTTCTGCTGGGGCTAAAGACGCGCTCGGTCCCGGCGCTGCTCATCCTCTCCGCCCTCGCCAGCCCGTATCTGCATGATTACGACCTGCTGGGCGCTGCCCTGGCCGTGGCGCTGCTGATGGAGCAGCGTCTGGCCACGGGCTTCCTGCCGGGGGAGGGCGTGCTGTTCGGCCTCGTCTGGGCCGGGCCTGGGCTGCTGCCCTGGGTGCCGCAATACGCCCATGCCGCGCCGCTGCTGCTGGTTCTGCTCTTGGCAAGCGCGTGGCGGCGTGGTGGTGTCGCGCCATGCGACTCCTCACCGGCTCAGCCCGGCTCGCCGGTGTCCTCGGCTGGCCGGTCGCCCACTCCCGCTCCCCCCGAATCCACGGCACCTGGCTGAACAGGCACAATATAGACGGCGCCTACGTGCCGTTGCCCGTTGCGCCCGAGAGCTTTGCCGAAGTGGTGAAGGCCCTGGCGCATGCCGGGTTCATGGGGGCCAATGTCACCATCCCGCATAAGGAGGCCGCATTCGCCGTATGCAACCGTGTGGACGAGACCGCCAGCCGCGCCGGGGCGGTGAACACGCTGGTTTTCACCGCGCAGGGCATAGAGGGCCGCAATACTGATGGTTACGGCTTCGTCGCCAATCTGCGCGCGCATGGGGTGAACCCCGGTGCCGGCCCGGCGCTGGTTCTGGGTGCCGGGGGGGCGGCGCGGGCCATCGCCGCCGCCTTGCAACAGGCCGGGGCGCCGGTGACGCTGTGCAACCGCACGCGCGACCGCGCCGAGGCCTTGGCCGCCGCCTTGCCGCCCGCCACGGTGCTGGACTGGCAAGACCGCGCCGCCGCTTTAAGCGATTACGCGCTGCTGGTGAACACCACCTCGCTCGGCATGGTGCACAACCCGCCACTGGAGATGAGCCTGGAGCGCGCCGCGCCCGGCCTCGCGGTGGCGGATATCGTCTACGCCCCGCTGCAAACCGCGTTGCTGGCCGAGGCCGCCGCCCGTGGGTTAAAACCCGTGGAAGGGCTGGGCATGTTGCTGCACCAGGCCGTGCCCGGCTTCGCCGCCTGGTTCGGAGTGACGCCCAGCGTGGACGAGGAACTCTACAGGATTGTTTCCGCATGATGGTTGTTGGCCTCACCGGCGGTATCGGCATGGGCAAATCCACCGTCGCCGCCATGTTCGCGGCGCGCGGCATTCCCTGCTTCAATGCCGACGAGGTGGTGCACCATCTGCAGGCGGCGAACGGCCCGGCCATTCCCGTGCTGGCCCAGGCCTTCCCCGGCACGGTACAGGGCGGCGTGCTGGACCGCGCCAAGTTGCGCGCCCTGGTGCTGGCGGATGCCGAGGCGATGCACCGCCTGGAGGGTATCATGCACCCGCTGGTGCGGGCGGCGCAGACGCGCTTCGTGGCGGTGGCGGAGGCGGCGGGTAAAAGCGCCGTGCTGCTGGATATTCCGCTGCTGTTCGAGACCAATTCCGCCGCCGGGTTCGACAAGGTCATCACCGTCTCCTGCCCGCGTGACATCCAGATCGCCCGGGTTCTGGCGCGCGGCATGCCGCTGGCGCAGATCGAGACCATTATCGCCCGGCAGATGCCCGATGCCGAGAAACGCAAACGCGCTGATTACGTCATTGAGACCAGCGGCACGTTGGAAGAGACGAAGCAGGCGGTTACCACCGCCATCGAGGAGCTTGGATTATGAGCCGTTCCGTTCTGTTCGACACCGAGACCACCGGCTTCGAGCCGCTGACCGGCGACCGCGTGATCGAGATCGCGGCCATTGAGCTGATCAACGATCTGCCGACCGGCGAGCAGTTCCATACCTTGTTGGACCCGGAGCGGGATATTCCCTCGGACAGCACCAAGGTCCACGGCATCACCAGCGCGCATGTCGAAGGCAAGCCGAAATTCGCGGACGTGGCCGACAAGATGCTGGAATTCTTCGGCGACTCCCCGCTGGTCGCGCATAACGCGCCGTTCGACTTCGCCTTCATCGACCATGAGCTGGAGCGCATCGGTAAGCCTAAGCTGGACCGGAGCAGGATGATCGACACGCTGGTGCTGGCCAAAGCCCGCTTCCCCGGCATGCCGAACAGCCTGGACGCGCTGTGCCGCCGCTTCGAGATCGACCTCGCCGCCCGCGCCACCCATAACGCGCTGCTGGACTGCAAACTGCTGGCCGATGTGTATGTGGAACTCACCGGCGGCCGGCAGCGCGGGCTGGTGCTGGAAACCGAGCAGGGCCTAGCCTTTGCCCAATACGACCCGCCCGCACAGCGTACCCCGCGGCCGATTGCGGTCAGCGCCGAGGCGGAGGCGGAGCATGCGGCGTTCATCAGTAAGCTGAAGGAGCCGGTCTGGCTGAAGGAATAAAAAAGGCCGCCCGGTTGGGGCGGCCTTTTATTTGGTCAGAGCAGCTCCTCACGGTGTACCGGGCGCACCCAGTGCTTGATATGCGGCCACAGCTCATGGTCGGAGGTCTTGGCCAGATCCTTGTCCAGCGTGCCGATCACCTTCGTGGCTGCTTGTTTGTTCAGATGCTCGCGGATAACGCTGAGCGTATGCGCCGGGGCCACGAGCACCAGCTCATCATAGGTTGCGGCGGCGTGGTTTAACTGTTCCGCCACCCAGGCGGCGATTTTTTCCTTGTCCTGCGCATGCGGGTGGTCGGCGGAACCAGCATGGCCTTCGTCGGGGTTCGGCCGGCTGAAGGAATGCAGGGTGTTGTCCGCTTCGGCCGGACGCACGAAGCGGGCGTGCTCCGCATCGGCGACGGCGAACAGCAACTTTACTTGAACTGGCATATGATAGGCTTCCTTTACGTCTTACTTCTTCACGTAAGACTCTGCTCCCGAGCCCGGCGGCGCTCATTGATCCTCGTCAAATAGCCAGGGCTTTGGCGATGCCGTCCAGCGCCAGAAACCCCATGGCATTGCGCGTCTCCACCGTGGCGCTGCCGATATGCGGCAGCAGCACGGCGTTTTCCAGCGTCAGATAGCCTGGGTTCAGATTGGGCTCGTTGTTGAACACATCCAGCCCTGCGGCGGCGACATGCAAGCTGCGCAGGGCGGCGATCAGCGCCTCGTCATCCACCGTGCTGCCGCGCCCGGTATTCACCACAATGGCGCCGGGGCGCAGCATGCCTATGCGTTCCGCGTTCAGCCAGTGCCTCGTCTGTGGCCCGCCGGGAGCGTTGATGGAGAGGAAGTCGATGGCGCCGAGGAAGCTCGCATCGTCCGTGTGATAGATGGCCCCTGCCTCCAGCGCCGGTTCCAGCCGGTGGCGGTTATGGTAGTGGATTTGCATATCCAGCCCGCGCGCCATTTCGGCCAGCCGGCGGCCGATGCGCCCCATGCCGAAAATGCCGAGCGTCTTGCCCGTTACGTCCCGGCCAAGGTTGAAGGTGGCTGAAAACCCTTTCCACTGCCCGGCGCGGAGCAGGCGTTCACCCTCCCCGGCGCGGCGCGCGGCCATCAGCATGAGCATCAGCCCCACCTCCGCCGTGGCGTTGGTCAGCACATCCGGTGTGTTGCAGATTGCGATCCCCCGCGCGGCGGCGGCTTCCAGGTCGATATGCTCCAGCCCGACGCTGACCGTGGCGATAACCTTCACCGAAGCGGGCAGGTCAGCGATCAGCGCGGCGTCGAATTTATCGGCGGCGTTGCAAAGAATCGCGTCCACGCCTGCGAGATTGTCCAGAACAGATTGCGGCGCGAAGGGGCCCTGCAAGTGCAGCTCGCGCGTCTCATGCTCACGCCTCGCTCGTGCCAACACGTCCGGCGGCAAGTCTCTCGTTATCAGCAGCACCCGGCATCACTCCAATCAGCGAGGCTGGTTTAGCAGATTTCGCGGGCCGGGGAGAACTGGCCCGCTTCAGGCTCACACCACTCGCAAGGTTCTGCAACCGCCAAGGGGCGCTGGCGCAACCCAGCATGAGCATGCAGCCTGAAGAACGCACATGCTTTATCGCGATGCCGTTGCGGGCGTCCTGACGAAAATAACGCAAGAGAAGCTGCCTGGGCTGAAGCGGTGCTTCAACCCAGGGGCGGCAGGTTTAAAGGAGCTGCCTTATATTGTGGCGAGCTGGTCCATTGCCTCGTAGCCGGCGGTCTCCAGCATGGCGCGGTCGGAAACTTCCACGAGCATGGCGCGGTCGAACCCGTTGAATGCGGTGCGCAGGCAGGTGCCGTAGGCGCCGAGCTGGCCGATCTCGATCCAGTCGCCCTCCGCCACGTCATCCGGCAGGATGAATGGGCCGTTCATAACGTCGAGGGAGTCGCAGCTGGGGCCGAAGAAGCTGAAGGCGGCATCCGGCGCGCCCAGCGTCTGGCCACGGCGGAGCAGCCGCACGGGGAAGCGAAAGCTCAGCGCCCCGGCATCGCCCAGCGCGCCGTACACGCCATCGTTGATGTAGAGCATATCGCCCTTGCGGAGCTGCACCTGCACCACCACCGAGCCGCCCCCGGCAACCAGCGCGCGGCCCGGCTCTGCCCAGAGCTTGATATGCGGCATCTCCAGCCGGTCGAACGCGGCATCGATCCCGGCCATGAAGGCGCCGAGCGGGGGCGGGTCCATGTCCGGATACGCCACGGGGAAGCCGCCGCCGACATCGATCACATCCACCCGCACACCGGCGGCGCGGATGGCCTCGCCCGCCAGCGACATGGCGTCACGCCAAGCCAGCGGGTCCATGCATTGTGAGCCGACATGGAAAGCCACGCCAAGCTTGCCCGCCACCGGGCGGGCAGCACGCAGCAGCGCCACGGCGGTCTCAAAATCCGCGCCGAATTTCTTCGAGAGGTTGATGGCCGCCCCGGTCTCAGGCAGCGCCAGGCGGATGAACAGGCCCGGCTGCGCGTTCAGGCGCAGCGCGTCGGGGGTTGCGATCTCCTCACGGATTTTCTGCAACTCACTGGCGGAATCCAGCACGAAGTCGCGCACGCCGTTCATAATCCATGCCTCGCGGATGGCGGCGCGGGATTTGACCGGATGCATGAAATGGATCTGCGCGCCGGGGAACAAGCGGCGGACGAGTGTCACCTCGGAGATGGAAGCGCAATCGAAATGCCGCACCCCGCCTTCCCATACTGCGCGCAGCACGGCGGGTTCCGGGTTGCATTTCACGGCGTAGAGCACGTCGCCATTAAAGTCGCGCACGAAAGCCTGCGCCGCGCGGGCGATAACGCCGGGGCGGATGCAGTGCAGCGGCTCTTCCGGGCGCAGGGTTTTCACCATGCTAGCGACATCCGGCAGGGCCTGCCCCTCGGGGCGGAGGGAGATGTGGCGGTGCAGCGGGCCCACGGCCGCGCGGGTTTCGATCAGGCTCATTTTATGGAAATCCTTGCATAGCGCCGGCGGGGGCTGTGGCCCGCCGATTGTTCGTAAAAACAAAGTAACACACGGGGCGCGCCTGTGGGCGCGGTGTGGTCAGGCGATGATGCGCGGACTTCGCATCGTTATGTTCCGCTCCAGTAATCTGGGTAGCAACATCAAGCGTCTCCTAATTGATCCCGGTCCTCGCGGACTGATTGTGACCTACCAGGATGCGTCTCGTCGTTGCTGTACCTGAGAAAGCTCCAGGTTCGCGGCACGTGCGATGCATCTTTTGCTTCTCCCAGAAATGGGGAAGCGGAAGAGGGACTTAAGGTAAAACTTTATAGATTTGTTATGTTATAAACGCATAACTCTTGCGTTCAGTTATACGTCTCAAGCGATGGCGCGGGTCTCCATGAGCGTGCTGCGCAATGTGGGCTCGGCGGTGGCGTCCTGCCGGTGGTCGATGACCATGTAGCCACGGCCCCAATTGGTCTCAATAAAATCTTCCACGCCCAGCGCCTGTAGCTTTTTACGGATTTTGCAGATGAACACGTCGATGATCTTAGGATTCGGTTCATCCAGCCCGCCATAGAGATGGTCCAGAATGGCCTCCTTGCTCAGCACCACGCCTTTACGCAGGGCCAGGATTTCCGCGATCTGGTATTCTTTCTTGGTGAGGGTGACGGGCTTGCCCTTCGCGTAGATTTTCTTGGCGTTCATGTTGATCTCAACGGCGCCTATGCGCAGCGCGTTCTCCTGAAAGCCGCGGCTGCGGCGGATCAGGTTCTGCACTTTCATGAACACTTCCTCGTGCGAGAGGGCATCGACGATCAGGTCATCCGCGCCGGCCTGCAGCACGCGCAGGCGGGCGGCCTCGTTCATGGTGCGGGCAATGGCGACGATGGGGGCGCGTACGCGGGCCAGGCGGAGCTTGCGGACGATCTCCAGATCGCCCAGCCGCTCTTCCGACAGGCGGAGCAGGATTACGTCGTAGTCATAGAATTTAACGAGGTCGAGGGCCTCCTCCGCGTCGTTCGTCTCATCGACGATCGCGAGACGGGAGCGCAGAAATGCAGTTAGCAAGTCTTTTTTATTTGAGGTAGTCTCAAAAGATAAGATTTTCATCAGAACCCCCGTTCGTTTGAGGCAGTGGTACAACCATAGGAAGTATTCGTCAATAATTTTGTTTAACCTTCGCGTTAAACGTGTTAAAATTAAGATTTTATAAATGAAATCGGACTGACGATTTTTGGGGCGGAAAAACTGCAATCATAACAATAGTTTAATTACAAACCTGCAACCCGTGTCGGAGGCTGCGTGGGCCTTGTCCACAGTGCCGCGAGGCCTAAATCATGGTGGCAAGACCTCTATTGGAAGGGCGCGCCGGTGGCCGCTGATATAAAAAGGCACGTGCGCGCGGGGCAGCCTTCCCCTCTCGGCACAGTGTGGGACGGCAAGGGGGTGAATTTTGCCCTGTTCTCCGCCCATGCCACGAAAGTGGAGCTGTGCCTGTTTGACGCGCAAGGCGGTGTCGAGACCGGGCGCATCGAACTCCCGGAATATACGGATCAGGTGTTCCACGGCTGGGTTGAGGGGCTCGGCCCCGGTCAGGTCTACGGCTACCGCGTGCACGGCCCCTACGAGCCTCAGGCCGGGCACCGCTTCAATCCCAATAAGCTGCTGCTGGACCCTTATGCCCGCGCCCATACCGGGGCCCTGATCTGGAACCCCGCCTGCTTCGGCTACACGCTGGGCGATCCGGCGGGCGATCTCAGCTTCGATCCGCGTGACAGCGCCCCCTTCGTGCCGAAATGCGTCGTCATCGACCCAGCTTTCCCCTGGCAGGGCAAGGCGCAGCGTCACCCCGTCCCGTGGGACAGAACCATACTCTACGAGACGCATACGCGCGGCTTTACCCGGCTGCATCCGGGCGTGCCGGAGCCTCTGCGCGGCACCTATGCCGGGTTCGGCCAGAGGGATGTCCTCCGCCATATCAGGGAGCTGGGCGTGACCTCCGTTGAGCTGCTGCCCATCCACAGCTTCGCCGATGACGGGCATCTGCTGGAGGGCGGGCTGGTGAATTACTGGGGCTACAACACAATCGGTTTCTTCGCCCCCGAGACGCGCTACGCGGCGGACAAGGCGAACGTGCTACGCGAGTTCAAGGAGATGGTCGCGCGCCTGCACGATGCCGGGCTCGAGGTGATTCTGGACGTGGTCTACAACCACACCGCCGAGGGCAATGAGCTTGGGCCCACGCTCAGCTTTCGCGGCATAGACAACGCCAGCTATTACCGCCTGCC
>JAQUAC010000309.1:0-1476 GCA_028687415.1 Acidocella sp.
CGGCAAGGACGTTGTTCAATCACCGCAGGAGAACATGCTAAGCTCGGCAAAAACGGGGGAAACCATGCAATACGAAACCATTCTGTACGATGTCCGCCACGGCGTGCTCACCATCACGCTCAACCGGCCGGAGCGGCTGAACGCGTTTACCGGCACGATGTCACAAGAGCTGGTGGCGGCGTTTGACGCGGCGGATGCCGATGACAATGTCCGCGCCGTCATCGTCACCGGGGCTGGGCGGGCCTTCTGCGCGGGGGCGGATCTGGCTGGCGGCGCGGAAACCTTCAGCCGCGCGGCGGCGGAGGGCCAGGTGCCACGCGACATCGCCGGGCTGGTGGCGTTGCGCATCTTCCGCTGCCTGAAGCCGGTTATCGCCGCCATTAACGGCCCGGCGGTAGGGGTGGGCGTGACCATGACCCTGCCCATGGATATCCGCCTCGCCTCCACCGAGGCGAAATTCGGCTTCGCGTTCACGCGGCGCGGCATTGTGCCGGAGGCGGGGTCGAGCTGGTTCCTGCCACGCATCGCCGGCATTTCTCGCGCCATGGAGTGGTGCGCCACGGGCCGCGTGTTCGGCGCGGCGGAGGCCACGCAGGGCGGGCTGCTGCGCGAGGTGCACGCGCCAGAAGCCCTGCTGCCCGCCGCCACGGCGCTGGCGCGGGAGATAGCGGACAACACCGCCCCGGTCTCCGTGGCACTGACGCGGCAGATGCTCTGGCAGGGGCTGGGGCAGAGCCACCCCATGGAGGCGCACCGGCTGGAAAGCCGCGCTTTATACGCGCGCGGCAAGACCGCCGACGCGGCGGAGGGGGTGACGAGCTTTCTGGAAAAGCGCGCCCCGAACTACCCGGACCAGATTTCCACCGGCATGCCCGATTTTTACCCATGGCGGGATGAGCCCGAGTATTTTTGAGCTTGCCTGGAGAGCGCCGCCATGCACTACTTAATGGCGTTACTCACGATAAGAAAAATGGAAACGCCATGCCTCTGCCAGAAATCTTTCACGGCCGCCTTGCGGTCCCCGCCATCGCGGCGCCCATGTTCCTCATCTCGCACCCGGAGCTTGTCATCGCCGAGTGCAAGGCGGGGGTCGTAGGGTCTTTTCCCTCGCTTAACGCCCGGCCCTCCGGCACGCTGGAGCAATGGCTGCTGCGCCTGCGCCGGGAGCTGACAAACGCGGACGCGCCGTTCGCCGTGAACCTGATCGTCCACAAAACCAATACGCGGCTGGAGGAAGACCTCGCCCTGTGTGTGAAGTATCAGGTGCCGGTGGTTATCACCTCGCTCGGCGCACGGCCGGATGTGAATGAGGCCATCCATGCCTATGGCGGCATCGTGTTCCATGATGTCATCGACAACAGCTTCGCCCGCAAGGCGGTGGAGCGCGGGGCGGACGGGCTGGTGGCCGTGGCTACCGGGGCAGGCGGGCATGCGGGCACGCTCTCGCCCTTTGCTTTGGTGCAGGAGATCCGCGAA
>JAQUAC010000309.1:1486-3351 GCA_028687415.1 Acidocella sp.
GGGCCTCTGGCGCTCTCCGGCGCTATCGCCAATGGCCGCTCCATTGCCGCAGCAAAGGCGCTGGGGGCTGACCTTGCCTATATTGGCTCCGCCTTCATCGCCACGGAAGAAGCCGCCGCCGAGGCACGCTACAAGCAGATGATCGTGGATTCCGCCGCCAGGGACATCATCTATTCCAACCTGTTCACCGGGGTGCATGGTAATTACCTTATCCCCAGCATCGCCGCCGCCGGGCTGGACCCCGCCGCCCTCGCCAGTTCAGACGCCTCGAAGATGAATTTTGGTGACCTTACCGACGGCGCCAAGAAAGCCTGGCGGGATATTTGGGGCTGCGGCCAGGGTATTGGGGCGATCCGCGAGGTGGTGCCGGTGGCGCAACTCGTTCAGCGCCTCACCACCGAATACAAGGCGACGCTGAAGGAGCTGAGCTTATTGCTGTGAAAGCAGCGCGGCCAAAGCGCCGGGCGGCAAGGTGATGTCCGAAAAACCGGTGGGCGGGGCGAAAGAACCCGCCGGTTGCGGCGCATAGGCCACGGAGAGAGCGGTGAGTTCCGCCGAGCCCTGCGCATTATGGCCAGAGAAATGCAAAACCACGCCGCTGGGGGTGATGCAGGCAGTGGCGGTGCCGTTCTTGTCCAGCACCAGATATTTCTGGCACTCCAGCCCAGCATACTTGCCGCTGCCGAGCGGGGTGAAGGTGGCGCCGTCGGCTTTGTAGATCTCGCCGGTCAGGGCGGAGAAATCCGGGGCCTGCACGGTGGCGTGCAGCGCCGGCACCACCACCTGCGCTTGGCCCGCAGGCAGATTGGCGAGCACATATAGCCCGGTGGGGCTTTCCACGCGCGCGAGTTGGTCCGCCGCGTCATAATGCAGGGTGTAAGTCTCCGCCGCGCGACCCGAGGCCGCCAGTGAATAGGTCACGGCAACATCGCGCGACGGTAGAAACACCGGGACGGCAAGCGCGGCACCGGGGAGTAATGAGGCCAGCAGGGCCAGGCGCAGGAATTTCATGGAACCTCTTTTCTCATCGCCTCAATCTCGCACATCAATGCCGCAGGATCAGGGCTGCTGATAAACCGGGCAGGCATCTCCACCGCCTCCGCCAACTGCATATGGTAGGCGTCACGCGGGACTTCCACCGTGCCGAAACGGGCGAGATGCGTGGTGAGAAATTGCGTGTCCAGCAGCGTGAAGCCGCTCAGGCGCAACCGCGCCACGAGATGCACCAGCGCCACCTTCGAGGCGTCTGTGACGGTAGAAAACATGCTCTCACCAAAGAACGCTCCACCGAGCGAGGCACCGTACAGCCCGCCGACGAGCTTGCCTCCTTCCCATGTCTCCACGCTATGCGCGAAGCCTAGCTGGTGCAGTTCAATGAACAGCCGCTCGATTTCGGCGTTGATCCAGGTCTCGGGCCGCCCCTCCCGCGCGGCGGCACAGGCGGCGATGGTGCCGGCGAAATCCTTGTCGGCGGTAACGGTAAAACGGCCGGAACGCAGGGTCTTCAGCAGGCTGCGCGGCAGGTGGAATGCGTGCAACGGCAGCACGCCGCGCGCCTCAGGGTCCAGCCAATGCAAGGTAGGACTGTTGCGCGATTCCGCCATGGGGAAGAGCCCCAGCCGGTAGGCGCGGAGCAGCAAATCCGGTGTGAGGGTGAAGGGCCGCGCGGACATTGTTGAAATGTCGCATGTTCGCGGAGAATTTGCCACGCCTAAGCCGCTATGCCATCAACCTTAATCTGTGACGATTCAAAACAAAACCACTCGCACAAAGCTTGGCACACTGGAGATCGGCCGCTTTTTTGCCGCCAGCATGGTTATGCTCGCGCATCTTATTTTAATGGTGCAGAGCTATGCCGCGGAACC
>JAQUAC010000310.1 GCA_028687415.1 Acidocella sp.
TGGAAGTCTACCAGACCCGCTACGAGGACGTCGCCAACGCCATCTCGCGTGAGATGGGCGCTCTGGTGACCCTCGCGCATAAGGCCCAGGCCGCCATCGGCACCGGGCACATCACCCAGATCATCGAGGTGCTGGAGCGCTACGAGTTTGAGTACATGCAGGGCACCACGCTCATCGCCAAGGAGGCCGTCGGCGTGGTCGGCATGATCACCCCCTGGAACTGGCCGATGAACCAGATTACCTGCAAGGTCTGCCCCGCCATTGCGGCAGGCTGCACCATGGTGCTGAAGCCCTCCGAGATCGCGCCGCTGGATGCTGTGATCTTCGCCGAGATCATGCATGAGGCGGGCGTGCCCAAGGGCGTGTTCAACCTGGTGCAGGGCGATGGCCCCGGCGTCGGCGCCGCCATCTCCGGGCACCCGGATATCGACATGGTCTCCTTCACCGGCTCCACCCGCGCGGGCATCCTCATCTCGCAGGCCGCGGCGTCCACCATCAAGCGCGTGCATCTGGAACTGGGCGGCAAATCCGCCAACATCCTGCTGGACGACGTAAACATCGAGGCCGCCGTCACCACCGGCGTCATCGACTGCATGCAGAACTCCGGCCAGTCCTGCAACGCGCCCACGCGCATGTTCATCCCCGCCCAGTTCCGCGACCAGGCGGTGGCGGCGGCCAAGGCGGCGGCTGACTCCATCAAGACCGGCAACCCGCAGGACCCGGAGGTCTATATGGGCCCGGTCATTAGCCAGCTTCAGTTCGACAAAATCCAGTCCCTGATCCAGGCCGGCATCGACGAAGGCGCCACACTGGTCGCCGGCGGCACGGGCCGCCCGGCTGGGTTGAACCAGGGGTATTATGTTCGCCCCACCGTGTTCGCGGATGTCACCCCGGACATGCGCATCGCCCGCGAGGAAATTTTCGGGCCGGTGCTTTCCATCCTCAGCTACAACACTGAGGAAGAGGCCGTGCATGAGGCCAACAACACGGTCTACGGTCTGGCCGCCTACGTGCAGTCCGGCGACCGTGCCCGCGCCCAGAAGGTGGCCCGCCAGATGCGCGCTGGTAACGTCTACATTAACTACCCCCGCGGCGACCTGAATGCCCCCTTCGGCGGCTACAAGCAGTCCGGCAACGGGCGCGAATGGGGCGAGTGGGGCCTGCACGAGTTCCTGGAGATCAAGGGCGTCGTCGGTTACGAGGCCTGAAAATTTACTGCGGGGGCGTCCGATTCGCCCCCGCTCGTGCCTGCCGCCCGCCATCCCGTTTCAGGCCAAACCCCTTGAAACGGTGGCGGGTTTTTTAAAAGTTTCAGTTCTGTTGACATCTCGTTGAGCGCCCAGTTAGCCTTGCGCATGTCCACAGCCCCACTTCCCCTGCCAGCGGTTCGCATCCGCGGCCGGAGCTTCATGGCTCTGGTGGTCGTGCCCGAGCTGCCGCTCGCCGCTTGGTTTGAGGCGCTGGACGAGCAATTGCACCGCGCCGCCGGCTTCTTCGCGGACCGCCCGGTGGTGGCTAATCTCTCCACCGTGCAGGAGGACGAAACCACCGACCTCGCCGCCTTGCTGGACGCTCTGGAAGAGCGCGGCATGAAGCTGGTGGCGGTCGAGGGCACGGATGCCGCCCGCCTTTCCGGCACGCGCTGGGAGCGTCTGACCAATCTGCGCCAGCGGCTGGAGGACACGCGCGAGACCGTCGCCGGCCGCGTGCTCGCCATCCCCGATGACCCGCCGGAGCCCGAGCCCGTTTCAGCGCCGAATTCCCTGCTCATCGACCGCCCGGTGCGCTCCGGCCAATCCATCATTTTCGAGGATGGCGACGTCACGGTCATCGGCCCCGTCGCCTCGGGGGCCGAGGTCATTGCTGGCGGCTCCATCCATATATACGGCACGCTGCGCGGCCGCGTCATCGCCGGGCTCAAATCCGGGGCCGAGGCCCGCATCTTTTGCAGTAAACTTAGCGCCGAGATGGTTTGTATCGATGGCGTTTATGATACAGCTGAACAGTGGAGCGAGACCTTCAACGGCCGCGCCGTACAGATCCAGCTCGACCAGGGCGGGCTGAAATTTTCGACCCTGGATTAATTGCCGCCACGGCTTGGCGATGAAGGAGACCTGAGAAAAATGTCCAAAGTCATGGTGGTCACATCGGGCAAGGGGGGCGTGGGCAAAACCCCCAGCTCCGCCGCCCTGGGCGCGGCGCTCGCCCAAACCGGGCAGAACGTCGTCATCGTCGATTTTGACGTCGGCCTGCGCAATCTGGACCTCGTCATGGGCGCTGAGCGCCGCGTGGTCTATGACTTGGTTAACGTGGTGCAGGGCGATGCCAAGCTTGCCCAGGCTCTCATCCGCGACAAACGGGTGGACACGCTCTCTTTGCTCCCCGCCTCGCAGACGCGCGACAAGGACGCGCTGACCGAGGAAGGCGTGAAGAAGGTCATCGACGAACTGCGCGAGAAGTTCGACTGGGTGATCTGCGACAGCCCCGCCGGTATCGAGAAGGGCGCGATGCTGGCCATGCGCTACGCCGACCTCGCCGTGGTCGTCACCAACCCGGAAGTCTCCTCCGTGCGTGACTCAGACCGCATCATCGGCATGCTGGACTCCAAGACCGTGCGGGCCGAGAACGGCGAGAAATTCGAGAAGCATCTGCTCCTCACCCGCTACAGCCCCGCCCGCGCCGCCCGCGGCGAGATGCTGAAGGTGGAGGATGTGCTGGAAATCCTCGCCATCCCGCTGCTCGGCATCGTGCCGGAGAGCGAGGAAGTGCTGAACGCCTCGAATGTCGGCTGCCCGGTCACCCTGCATAACCCGGTCTCCGCCCCCGCCCGCGCCTATATGGAGGCCGCCCGCCGCCTGCTCGGCGAGAAGTTGGACATCGCCACGCCCACGGCCGAGCGCCAGGGCTTCATCGGCCGCCTGTTCGGCAGAAAGGCTATCGCATGAGCCTGCTCAGCCTCTTCACCCGCAAGCGTTCCGCCCCTGTGGCCCGCGAGAGGCTGCAGCTCCTGCTCGCGCATGAGCGCGCGCTGGAGGGGCACACGGACCTCGCCGCCATCCTGCAGGAGGAAATCCTGGCGGTCATCGCCAAGCATATCCCCATCGACCGGGATAAGGTGAACGTGAAGCTCGACCGTGGCAGTCAGGTCTCGACGCTGGAGATCGACATCCAGATGCCCCCCGCCGCCAAGGCGTAACCAATTCCTGCCGCGCGGGGCTAACTTCGTGGCAGGAATATCTTCATCACCTCATGTCCAATCTCGGTGGGGGTGAGCGTGCCGGGCCGGTACCAGGTCCACAGGCTGTTCAGCAAAGTCAGCAGGCAAAGCCGGTAGATTTTCCGGTCTATG
>JAQUAC010000028.1:0-8357 GCA_028687415.1 Acidocella sp.
GATGAAGGCACAGCCCGCCGCAAGCGCCGCCGAAATCTTGCGGACAGCCTGGCTCATCGGGAAGTTCCACGGCGTGAAGCCCGCGACCACGCCAACCGGCTCGCGCAGCGAGAGCTGGTACACCCCCGGCGCGCGGTTGGGGATGACGCGGCCATAGGCGCGGCGGCCTTCCTCGGCGAACCAATCGACCACATCGGCGGAACCGAGAATCTCGGTCTTCGCCTCGGCCAGCGGCTTGCCCTGCTCCTGGGTCATCAGCTTGGCGATGGCGTCGGCCCGCTCGCGGATGATGTCGGCGGTCTTGCGCAGCAGCTTGCTGCGGTCATAGGCCGTCATCTTGCGCCACACGGCGAAGCCCTTCGCCGCGTGCTCCAGCGCCTCATCGAGATCTTGCGTGCTCGCATGCGCGAGCTTGCCGATCACTTCCTCCGTCGCCGGGTTAACGACGTCCAGCGTCCGTCCACCCGTGGCCTGGCGCCATTTGCCGCCAATATGCAGCAGCACATCCTGATACATTTTTTATTCTCCGTTCAAAGAAACATGCGTCCGGCTCCGTGGGGAGCCAAACGCATGCATTGGGTCTCAGTTATTTAGCGCTTTTTGGAGCGGTTTTCAGCTCTCGGCAATCAGCTTACGCATGATCTCGATCATCTGGCCGAGTTGGTCCGGTGTCGCCACGTAAGGCGGCGCCAGCACGATGGAATCGCCAGCCGCGCGCAGCACCAGCCCTTCTTCAAAGCCTCGGCACAGAATCTTGAAGCCGCGCTCGCCGGGCTTGCCTTTCGGCGCCAGCTCCACCGCGCCAAGCAGGCCGTGGCCGCGCGTGTCGATAACGTCCGGCATGCCCTTGAAGCTGGCGATCTGCTCCAGGAAGGTCGGGGCCAGCGCCCTCGCCTGCCCGAACGTATCTTCCTCACGGTAGATCTTCAGCGTGGCGAGACCGGCGGCGCAGGCCACCGGATGCGCCGAGTAGGTGTAGCCATGATAGAACTCCACCGTGTTGGGCGGGGCCGAATCAAGAATCGTCTGCTGAATGTCCTCGCGCACGGCGATGGCAGCCATGGGGATGGAGCCATTGGTCAGCGCCTTGGCCATGGTCATGATGTCGGGCGTCACATCAAAGGTCTGCGCCGCGAAAGCCTGGCCGGTGCGGCCGAAGCCGGTGATGACCTCGTCAAAG
This sequence comes from Acidocella sp., assembly GCA_028687415.1. GTDB lineage: Bacteria > Pseudomonadota > Alphaproteobacteria > Acetobacterales > Acetobacteraceae > Acidocella. The sequence continues at coordinate 1,181 of JAQUAC010000028.1, forward strand.
ATCAGCAGAATGCCGTGCTTGGTGCAGATCTCGCGCAGGCGCTTCAGGTAGCCCTTGGGCGGCACCAAAATGCCGGTGGAACCCGCGATGGGCTCAACAATGCAGGCGGCGATGGTGTCAGCGCCGTGCAGGTTGACGAAGCGCTCCAGATCGTCGGCGAGATCAGCACCATGCGTGCCTTCGCCCATCTCGAACAGGTTTTCCTTAATCAGCGTGTGGCGCAGATGCGACACGCCGGGCAGGCCGACGCCAAACGCCTTGCGGTTATTCACCATGCCGCCGACAGACCAGCCGCCAAAATTCACGCCATGATAGCCGCGCTCACGGCCGATGAAGCGCGTGCGCTGCCCCTCGCCCCGGGCGCGGTGATATTGCAGCGCCACTTTCAGCGCGCTCTCCACGGCCTCGGAGCCAGAGCCTGAAAACATGATGCGGTTGAGGCCGGGCGGGGTCAGTTCCGCCACCTCGGCGGCGAGCTTGAACGCCGCCGGAACGCCGTATTGGAAGGGCGGCGCGTAATCCAGCTCTTCCATCTGCTTGGTCACGGCCTCGCGGATTTCACGCCTGCCATGACCCAGCGGAATGCAGTACAGGCCGGAGGAACCATCCAGCAGTTTTTCGCCGCGTGTCGTATAATAATAGACACCTTCCGCGCGAGCGATAAGGCGAGGCTGTTCAAGAAATTGGCGGTTTGCGGTAAAAGGCATCCACTGGTGAACAAACGGGTCGTTACTCGGGCGTGTAGCTGCGCTCATAGGGTCACTCCTTCAGACCCCATCAGTTTACTATTTTAAACACCAATATCCAGCTTTTTCTTTTCCCCGCCGCCACGATTGTGCCGCGTGCCGGCCACATCTTCGCTTTCCTCAACTTTTCTACACCAAGTGTTTGCCAAGCAACGATTATACCGTTTGGTAACCGGAAAGGCTCTGGTGTTATATATTGGATATGAAATGAATTGGCGGCGTGATCTCATGAATGCACTGTTGGTAATGCTCACACTCCGAATCCCCTTTACCCAGCGCCCCTCCCCATACGCGGAAGCCTCATAGAGTGAAGCAGACAGGTCTGGGCACAGCCCGGCACGGTCTCGGTAGCGTCCGCGAAGTCTCACGCATGATCACTGCTGGCCGGGTTCTACTCCTGGCCGGAGAGGAGGAGTTGCTCGCGCAACTGCCCCCAGGGCGCTGGATCGGCGGTACCACGGCGCAGTTCCTCACTCCGCAAGGCAATGTTCCCGCCCGCGGCCTGCTGATGTTCACGGACATCACCAGCCTGGCTTTGCATACCGAGCAGCGGCATCTGGATGCCGCATCCCTGCACCGCATCGCCCGGCACTACCCGCAGAACGGTTTCGCCGTGCTCATCGTGCCCGGTTTCAGCGCGATTCTGCTCCGCCTCGCCAGTGAGATTCTGGACTACCAAGGCATATACGACATACCGCTCACCGGCTGGGTCAGCGCCGTGGATCTAGACGAAATCGGCCAACGCACGCCCAAAACCTTCGCCGGCACGCCGTATGCGCGGGACGACCGCGCGGCGGTGATGTATGTCACCCTGCCGGAAACCGCCTTCGCTGAATTGCACGTCATCAATCTTTTCACCCCTGGCGACGGGCCGGAAATCCGCGTGCCCGCGCAGGGGTTTCACATTTCTGGGGACTGCCTGATCGATGGCCATCCACATAATTTGGCACGCTATATAGAGACACAAAACATCGACCCAAGCCTGCCGCTGATCGCGGACCAGGAGGGCGCGCTGCTTAACGTCTCCATCCTGAAGAATGACCCGCTGGACGGCACCGTCTCGGTGTTCGCCCCGGTCAACCCAAGCCTCACCTACCGCTTCGCCGAGGCCGTGCTGAACTACCAGGAAGAATTCACCCACGCTGCCGGCGAACTTGGCCCGGTGGAGGAAGTGGTGTTCTCCTCGGTCTGCGTGCTGAACCTTCAATATGCGGCACTGGCGGAGAAGCATGGGCTGAGCCTCTCCGCTCCCGTATCCTTTGGCGAAATCGCCTATACGGTGCTTAACCAGACGCTGACCTGCCTGAGCATCAACCAGTTCGGCGGGATGGAGGAGTTCAACGAATGAGACCCGCGATTGGCTACAAAATCCTCACGGCGGCGCAGTTCACGGTGCTGCGCGCGGGCAATTTCACCGGCGCGCCGGTGGATATGGCGGATGGCTACATCCACCTCTCCACCGCCGGGCAACTGGCTGAGACAGTGCGCAAACATTTCACCGGGCAGACAGATCTGGTCGTTGCGGCGGTGGACCTCGCCACGCTGGGGAATGCGGTGAAATGGGAAATCTCGCGCGGCGGGGCTGAATTTCCGCATTTATACGGCACGCTCACCATGGCGCATGTCACGGCATACGGGCCGGTGGTGTGGGCGGGGGATGAGATCGTCTTGCCCACCTGAACTCTACCCGCAAGCCTGCGCAATCAGCGGCCCGAGCGCACGGTACTCAGCACCGCGCGGGCTGCCCGGCCGCCACGCCAGGGAGATCGTGCGCCAGCCCCCAGCCCCTTCCAGCCGACGCAGCACCACCCCCGTGCCCTCCGTCAGCCCGGCATTCACCGCCAGACGCGGCACCAGCGTAACACCCAGCCCGCCCGCCACCATCTGGATGAGCGTGTACAGTGAGGTAGCGGCAAATCTCTGCTCCCGCCCCATCGTCCCGCCACAAACGGAGAGCACCTGATCGCGCAGGCAATGCCCATCCTCCAGCAGCAGGAACTGCTCCGCCGCCAGCGCCGCCGCGGCTATACTCTCCCGGGCCGCCAAAGGGTGCCCAGGCGGCAGCGCCACCAGGAACTCATCCTGCGCCAGGGCGAAGGTCTCAGCCCCGCCACAGGCACAGGGCTCGGCCAGTAGCAGCACGTCCAGCATCCCGTCATCCAGCTGGTCCAGCAACCGCTCCGTCTGATCCTCACGCAGGAACAGTTTCAGCGCCGGATACCCCTGGCGCAGCGCTGGCATCAGCCTGGGCAGCAGAAACGGCCCGATGGTGGGGATGATCCCCAGCCTGAGCGGGCCGGACATCGGGGCGCGCGCGGCATCCGCCGTCTCAGCCACCGCCGCCAGCGCCGTCAGCGCCGCCCGTGCCTTGCCCACCAGCTCCAGCCCCAGCGGCGTGAACACCGCGTGCTTGGCAGCGGAACGGTCCAGTATCTGCGCGTCCAGCCCCCGCTCCAGCGCCAGAATGCCTGCGGAGAGCGTGGATTGCGAGACCGCGCAGGCCGAAGCCGCGCGCCCGAAATGTCCGCTCTCCGCCAGCATCACCAGGTAGCGGAGCTGCTGCGGTGTGGGTAGATACGCCAGCTTACGCCACCGCTTCCGCCGTCACCGGGGCAGGCGCCTGGCGGATGAGATAGTCGAAGGCCGACAGCGCCGCCTTCGCCCCCTCGCCCGCCGCGATGATGATCTGCTTGTACGGCACCGTCGTCGCGTCACCGGCGGCGAACACGCCGGGCAGCGAGGTCTCGCAGCGCGCATCCACCTCAATCTCCCCGCGCGGGGTAAGGTTCAGCGTGCCCTTCAGCCACTCGCTATTCGGCACCAGCCCGATCTGCACGAAAATACCATCCAGCTCCAGCAGATGCGCGGCACCGCTCACGCGATCCTCGTAGCTCAGGCCCGTGACTTTCTCGCCATCGCCATGCACCTCGGTGCTCTTGGCGGAGACGATGATGTCCGCGTTCGGCAGGCTCTTCAGCTTGGCCTGCAGCACCGCATCGGCGCGCAGTTGGTTGTCGAACTCGATGAGCGTGACATGGCCGACGATGCCCGCGAGGTCGATGGCCGCTTCCACACCCGAATTGCCGCCGCCGATCACCGCCACGCGCTTGCCCTTGAACAGAGGGCCGTCGCAATGCGGGCAATAGGCCACGCCCTTGTTGCGGTACTCGGCCTCGCCCGGCACGTTCATGTGGCGCCAGCGGGCACCGGGGGAGAGCACCAGCGTCTTCGCCCGCAGCACCCCGCCACTGGCAAGCTCCACCTCGAACAGCCCGCCCTTCTGCGTGGGGGGCACGATGGCGGTGGCGGTCTGCGCCTTGATGATATCCACACCGTATTCGCGGGTATGCGCCTCAAGCGCCGCCGCCAGTTTCGGGCCTTCAGTGTGCTGCACGGAGATGAAATTCTCGATCCCCACCGTATCCAGCACCTGCCCGCCGAAGCGGTCCGCCACCACGCCGGTGCGGATGCCCTTGCGCGCCGCGTACACCGCCGCCGCCGCGCCCGCCGGGCCAGCGCCGACGATCAGCACATCGAACGCCTCCTTGGCGGAGAGCCGCTCGGCATCGCGCGCCGCCGCACCAGTATCAACCTTGGCGAGGATCTGCTCGATATCCATCCGCCCCTGGCCGAACTCCACGCCATTCAGCAGCACGGTTGGCACGGCCATCACCTTATTGGCCTCAACTTCCGCCTGGAAGGTGGCGCCATCGACGGCAACATGCGTGATGTGCGGGTTCAGGATCGCCATCAGGTTCAACGCCTGCACCACGTCCGGGCAGTTCTGGCAGGATTGCGAGAAATACGTCACGAAATGATAGTCGCCAGGCAGCGCCTTTATCTGTTCGATCACCTCCGGCTCCACCTTGGGCGGGTAACCGCCGGTTTGCAGCAGAGCCAGCACCAGCGAGGTGAATTCATGCCCCATCGGCAGCCCGGCGAAGCGCACGCCATGGTCAGCACCAGCACGGCGGATTTCAAAAGAGGGCTTGCGCGTATCCTGGCCATCGAAGCGTAGCGCGATCTTGTCGCTCTGCGCGGCGATATCCTCCAATAGCCCACGCATTTCCTGCGAGGTGGCGCTGTCATCCAGCGTCGCCACCAGCTCCAGCGGCGCGGTAACGCGGGCGAGGTAGGCCTTCAACTGGCCCTTCAGGCTGTCGTCCAACATAGCGGCTCCATATTTTTTCAAAAATGCAGCGCGGCCTGCCAGGGAAGATACACGAGGCCAGGGGGCGCTTGAAAATCAGTCTAGGGGTTCCCCCGCCGGTTTCCCGGCGGGAGATTTGCAAAAGTCTTAGATCTTGCCGACGAGGTCGAGTGACGGCGCCAGGGTCTTCTCACCCTCATGCCACTTGGCGGGGCAGACCTCGCCCGGGTGGCTGGCGACATACTGAGCGGCCTTGACCTTGCGCAGCAGCTCCTTGGCATCGCGGCCAACGCCACCGGCGTTGATCTCGACGATCTGAATCTTGCCGTCCGGGTCGATCACGAAGGTGCCGCGGTCGGCGAGACCGGCGGCCTCGATCAGCACGTCGAAATTGCGCGAGATCGTCAGGGTCGGGTCGCCAACCATGAAATAGTCGATCTTCTTCACCGCTTCCGAGGTGTCATGCCAAGCCTTGTGGGCGAAATGCGTGTCGGTGGAGACAGAGTAAATCTCCACGCCCAGCTTCTTGAACTCGGCATAGTTGTCGGCGAGGTCTTCAAGCTCCGTCGGGCAGACGAAGGTGAAGTCAGCCGGGTAGAAGAACACAACCGACCACTTGCCCTTCAGGTCGGCTTCGGTAACGGCGACAAACTTGCCGCTCTTGAACGCCTGCGCCGAGAACGGCTTCACTTCGGTATTGATCAAAGACATGTTGTTGTAGTCCTCCAAGGTTTGGTTCCAACGGAAAGAGTTGTAGCCCAAGTTTTTCGATCATGGAAATTGTTTTTATTTAAAGTTTTGATCGATTAAACCGATCAAGACGGCCCCATACAGAGCATAATCCCGCCTTGCTGGCCGCCGCGTGGCAGTTCTGGGACATCCGCCCGCGCATAAAAAAACCGCCCAGAAGGGCGGTTTTTCATGGGGCAGGGTAAAAAGCTTAGCCCTGGCGTTCCAGCATGAGCTGCTTGATCTTGCCGATCGCCTTGGCCGGGTTAAGGCCTTTCGGGCAGGTCTGCGTGCAGTTCATGATCGTGTGGCAGCGATACAGCTTGAACGGATCCTCAAGCGAATCCAGCCGCTTACCGGTATGCTCGTCACGCGAGTCGGCAATCCAGCGATACGCCGCCATCAGCACAGCCGGGCCGAGGTAACGGTCGCCGTTCCACCAATAGCTGGGGCACGAGGTAGAGCAGCAGAAGCACAGAATGCACTCCCACAGCCCGTCGATCTCGGCGCGCTCTTCCTTGCTCTGCAAACGCTCGGCATCCGGCGGCGGGGCGGTCTCAGCCTGCAACCAGGGCTCAATCGAGCGGTACTGGGCGTAAGGCTGGGTCAGATCCGGCACCAGATCCTTCACCACCGGCATATGCGGCAGCGGGCTGATGTTCACAGCCCCCTTCACATCGCCGATCGGCTTCAGGCAGGCCAGGGTGTTGGTCCCGTCGATGTTCATCGCGCAGGAGCCGCAAATGCCCTCACGGCAGGAGCGGCGGAAGGTCAGCGAGGCGTCGATCTCGTTCTTGATCTTGATGATCGCGTCGAGAACCATCGGCCCGCAAGTGTCGAGGTCAATCTCGTAGGTATCGGTAACGGGGTTTTTCCCATCATCCGGGTTCCAGCGGTAGACCTTGAATTCCTTAACCCGCTTGGCCCCGGCCGGAGCCTTATAGGTTTTGCCGACGCCGACAACGGAATTCTTCGGCAGGGTAAATTCAGCCATGTTCGCTCCTCCCCCTTAGTACACGCGCTTCTTCGGCGGGAACACGGAAACCTCGTTGGTCAAGGTCTGCATCTTCACCGGCCGGTAGTCCAGCTTCACCTCACCCGTCACCGCATCGCAATGGGAAACGGTGTGCTTCATCCATTCATGGTCGTTACGATCGGGGAAGTCGTCATGCGCCTGAGCGCCGCGGCTTTCCTTGCGCGCTTCCGCGCCCACCATGGTGCACATGGCGTTGCCCATCAGGTTCTGCAGCTCCAGCGCCTCAACGAGATCGGAGTTCCAGATTAGCGAGCGGTCGGCCACATGCATGTCCGGCACGGCATCCCAAAGCTTGTGCATCTTCTCCACACCCTCGGTGAGGGATTTGGAGTTGCGGAACACAGCCGCATGGGTCTGCATGGTCCGCTGCAACGTGCTGCGCAGCTCAGCGACGGACGTGCCGCCCTTGGCATGGCGGGTCGCATCGAAGCGGGCCATGGTAGCCTCGCCCGCACCGGCGGGCAGCGGCGCCTGGGTGGCGCCAGCCTTCACGGTTACGGCAGCGCGGTGAACGGC
>JAQUAC010000028.1:8367-13766 GCA_028687415.1 Acidocella sp.
CGGCCAAACACGACGAGGTCGAGCAGAGAGTTGGTGCCCAGGCGGTTAGCGCCATGCACCGAGACGCAGGCAGCCTCGCCCACGGCCATCAGGCCGGGAACCACCGCGTCCGGGTTCTCCGCCGTCGGGCGCAGCACTTCGGCGTGATAGTTCGTGGGAATGCCGCCCATGTTATAATGCACGGTCGGCAGCACGGGGATGGCTTCCTTGGTCACGTCCACACCGGCGAAAACGCGGGCGGTCTCAGAGATGCCCGGCAGGCGCTCATGCAGGAGGTCCGCGCCCAGATGCTCCAGATGCAGCAGGATGTGGTCTTTCTTCGGACCCACGCCGCGGCCTTCGTTGATCTCAACGGTCATCGAGCGGGAGACAACGTCACGCGAGGCCAGATCCTTCGCCGTCGGCGCATAACGCTCCATGAAGCGCTCACCTTCGGAGTTGGTCAGGTAGCCGCCCTCGCCGCGCGCGCCCTCAGTGATGAGGCAGCCAGCGGGGAAGATGCCGGTGGGGTGGAACTGCACGAATTCCATATCCTGCATCGGCAACCCGGCGCGGATCGCCATACCGCCGCCATCGCCCGTGCAGGTATGGGCGGAGGTGCAGGACTGGAAGGCGCGGCCATAACCGCCCGTGGCCAAAACCACGGTCTGAGCGCGGAAGCGGTGGATGGAGCCATCTTCGAGGCACCAAGCCATCACGCCGCGGCAAGCGCCCTCGGCGTCCATGATCAGGTCGAGCGCGAAGTATTCCACGAAGAACTCAACCTCGTGCTTCAGGCTCTGCTGGTACAGCGTGTGCAGCATGGCATGGCCGGTACGGTCGGCGGCGGCGCAGGCGCGCATGGCCGGCTCCTTGCCGTATTCCTTCATGTGGCCGCCGAACGGGCGCTGATAGATCTTGCCATCTTCCGTGCGGGAGAACGGCATGCCGTAATGTTCCAGCTCGTAAATGGCGGGCACGGCCTCGCGGCACATGTATTCAATGGCGTCCTGGTCGCCCAGCCAGTCCGACCCCTTCACGGTGTCGTACATGTGCCAGCGCCAGTTATCCTCGCCCATATTGCCGAGCGAGGCGCTGATGCCACCCTGCGCCGCCACGGTGTGCGAGCGGGTGGGGAAAACCTTGGTGATACAGGCGGTCTTGAGACCGGCCGCACCCATGCCGAGGGTGGTGCGCAGACCGGAACCGCCAGCGCCCACCACCACCACATCATACGTGTGGTCGATGATTTTGTAGGCGCCGAATGAGGGGGAGGAGATCGCGTTCATGTGAGCAGGATTCCGTTACGAGAAAGCGAGTTTTAGGACGGAGATGGCCGAGGCAAGCGCCAGGATGGCGATACCGCCCTTGACCACCAGCAGCGTGAAGATGCGCTTCGTATCTTCACGGACATAGTCCTCGATAACAACCTGCAAACCCATGCTCAAATGGGAGAACAGCGTGGCGATAAGCGCCAGGAACAGCACCGTGTTCCAGGGCTCGCCCATATAGCTTGCCATGGCGGCATGGTCGGCGCCGCGCAGCACAATCACGGAGACGACGAAGTAAAGCGAGAGCGGCAGCAGCGCCACGGAGGTAATACGCTCAGCCCACCAATGCGCCGCACCGGTCTTGGCAGCACCCAAGCCACGCACGCGGCCCAGCTGGCTGCGCATAATGTGGATGGAGGGATTGTTGTCTTTGCTCATGTTATTACCCCACCAGTAAGGCAATGGCCCAGAAGGCCACGGTCAGAACAATCGCCGCGGCAATACCCAGCCGGCCGCTGCGGTGCATGTCGGGCAACTCGAAGCCCTTGCCCGCGTCCCAGGCCAGATGGCGGATGCCGTTGCAAAAATGGTAGAACAGCGCGAACGTGAAGCCGAACAGCACGAGCAGTCCGATCCAGGAAGCGAAGATGGCCTGCACAACGGAGAAGGCGTCGTCCCCGGCGGCGGCGCTTACCAGCCACAGGGTGAACAACACCGTTCCGGCGCCGAGGGCCACGCCCGTGATACGGTGGAAAATCGAGGTCGCGGAGGAAATTTGCGGCTTATACACCTGCAAATGCGGAGAGAGCGGCCGGCGCACCAGCTTGCCCTCCGAGTTGCGCCCTACCATCAGGGCTTCGCGGACATCCTTCATGGGAAACCTTTCTCTTAAGGTCGGTTCAGGCACTATGTTGCAGTTGCTTAGTCCCCGCATCATGGCGGGTCAACGCTTACACACGCATGGCATGCCTCGTTCAAGCCAGACGCATGCGCCTCGCCGTCAGCTGGCCGGCAGATGGAACAAAACCACCTGCCGGGCACGGGAATCCTCAAGTTCGAGGCTAGTCGGCACGGTGATTTCGGCCAGTATCTCGCCCCGCTGGGCGGGCTGATACTTGCGCCCAGGGTCAGCGATGATAACAGGGATGCGCCCGGCGCAGGCGGCGAGCCAGGGCAGGATATGTCTGGTCATCGGCGCCTCATAGCAAACATCGCCACAAAGAATGACGTCCCAGCGGCAGTCCGCGCCGACAATATCGCCCAGGAACACCTCAATGCTCAGCCCGTTGGCTTCGGCGTTCAGCTTTATCGCCGCGGCGGCGAGCGGGTCGATCTCGGCGGCCTCCACATGCGCAGCCCCTGCCCGCGCGCAGGCCAGCGCCGCCAAGCCGCAGCCGGCGGCAAAATCCAGCACGCGCTTACCGCGCACAAGTTCAGGGTGGTCGGTGACATAGCGGGCCAGCGCCTCGGAGCCAGGCCAGGAGAACGCCCAAAAGGGCGGCGCCATGTTGTTGGCCTGCAAAAACGCCTCGCTGGCATGCCAGAGCGGGGTCAGTTCGGTGGCGAGGTGGAGTCTGATCTCCGGCACCAGCGCGGCAGGAGTCAGATGCGTGTTGGCCACGACAAAGGCGGCCACATCATGGGGAACAAGCAGTTTCAGGCGGCCTGATGAAATTTCTTCGCGGTATAGCGGTAATTGTCTTCCGGCCCGCGATTGGCTTCAGAGAGCTCATTGAGCATCTTCTCGATGCCCGTCCGCTCCATGGCCTCCCGCGCCAGACGCGATGCCAGCGGCCAGAAAATCAGGCTCGCCTGCAGCAACAGCGTCACGCAACCCATAACAGGCCGGCCTACATTAAAGAATGTCACGCAGGGGAAAAATCCAGGTGATGTTAAGGGTTTCATGGCAAAATTCCCTAAAAAGCAAGCATATCTTGGCGGGCGCATTAACACGCCGTCAAGGATTTTTAATCCAGGGAACAATAACACCCCGCGCAATTCTACGAAAAACCCCCAACAATTCAACGCCCTACAACGAGCAGTCTCAAAATAAAAACAAACACCCGACGCGTAACACCAGCTATGATTATTAAGAATATATTATATACCTTTGATTTTTAGATAAATTTTCCGTTTCCCGTCGGTAACCCGGCATGGCTGGAAATGTTTTTGTGACGTTTCAGGGCTGAACGCCGCACCGGTGGCGGCGAAATCACAAAATCGTTACCGGGAGCGGCACACCGACTCCGGCCACAGCATCAGACCGAGCTGCATGGCGAACAGCGCCAAGGCAAACCACAAATGCCCAGTGGCCAACTTCCCACAAGAACATGCCCCTCCATACCGCTCTGGGAGCGGTATGGAGGCAGAACCGGGCAGCTTTCTTAAAATCCGGCCAATTTCCACCGGAACGGCTCAGCCGATGATATCGCGGTCGGTGTCACCATCGGGCTTGTCCATCTCCAGCGCGGCGACTCGCTTCTCCAGCGCTTCCACCTCGGTCTTGGCGCGGCGGGCGAGTTCGGCCATTGCCTCGAACTCCTCGCGCCGCACGAGGTCCATCCGGCGCAGCCCTTCCTCGACTCGTGCCCGCACCAGCGAGCTGACTTCCTCGCGCAAGCCGGCCAGCGCGGAAATGGCACCGCCGGCGACTCCGGCGAGGTCATCGAAAAATTTCGGGCGTTCGGTCATGGCGCAGGCCTTCTCTGTTGTGGTGGTTCTCCATATAAGCCCCTGCATGATATTGGTCACGGGTGGCGCTGGGTTTATTGGGTCCAATCTGCATGCGGCACTCGCTGCCGACAGGCAGGAGGTCGTGATTTGCGACCGGCTCGGGCATGAGGGCGACAAATGGCGCAACCTGCGCCACCACGCCCCGACGGAGGTGCTGCGCCCGGAAGAGCTCTTCACTTATCTGGAGCACGACATGCGGATTACCGCCATCGTGCATCTGGGCGCCATCTCCGAGACCACGGCCACTGATGCCGACCTCGTCTGGCACAACAACGTCACCTTCAGCCAGAAACTCTGGACCTGGGCGGCGCAGCGCCATGTGAGCTTCATCTACGCCTCTTCTGCCTCCACCTATGGTGACGGCACCGCCGGATTCGATGACGACATCTCCCTGTCCGCCCTGCAAAAGCTGAAGCCGCTAAACCTGTACGGCTGGAGCAAGCACGCTTTCGACCTCTGGGTGGCACGGCAGAACGCCGAGCACGCCCTCATGCCGCGCCACTGGGCGGGGGTGAAATTCTTCAACGTCTACGGGCCGAACGAGTACCACAAAGGCAAGATGATCTCGGTGGTGAAGGTCAAGCATGACGAAATCCGTGCTGGCGGGCCTGTGAAGCTGTTCAAATCTGACCGGCCAGACATTGCCGATGGCGAGCAGAAGCGCGATTTCATCTATATTGACGACGTGGTGGCGGCGCTGAAATTCATGCTCACGGCGCCAGCACTCTCCGGGCTGTTTAACCTCGGCACCGGGCTCGCACGCTCCTACGCTGACCTCGCCCGCGCCGTGTGCGCCGCCAATGACAAGCCCGCGAATATCGAGTTCATCGACATGCCAGAGGCCCTGCGCGGGCAGTACCAATCCTTCACCCAGGCGCCAATGACCCGGCTGCACCAAGCGGGGTTCCGCCATAAGTTCCATACGCTGGAGCAGGGCATAGCGGCGTATGTGCAAAACCATTTGCTGCAAGCGGACCCATACCGATGAACCCGATCATCCTGCCCGTCTTTCCCAAGGGCTTTCACATTGGCCCGCTATTCATTCATTATTACGCGCTGGCCTACATTATCGGCCTGCTCATCGGCTGGAAGCTGGTGCAGCGGCTGGTGGCGCGGGCGCCCGTGGCGGCCACGGCGGTGCAGGTGGACGATTTCCTCACCTGGGCGGTGCTGGGTGTGATCCTGGGCGGGCGCACGGGGTATGTGCTGTTCTACCAGCCGGGCTATTTCTTCACGCATCCGCTAGCCATCCCCGCCGTGTGGGATGGCGGCATGAGCTTCCATGGCGGCTTCCTCGGCGTCTCCATCGCCATCATCTGGTTCAGCCTTAAAAACGGCCTGAATATGCTGCGCTTTGCCGACCGCATTGCCGTGGCGGTGCCGATCGGCCTGTTCCTTGGCCGCTGCGCCAATTTT